>CALFGU010000102.1 GCA_937877685.1 uncultured Prevotella sp. | reverse complement strand
GTCCAACCGCCCCAAGCTTGTGGGATATGTGATTCTGTCAAAGCTATAAATAATCTTACATCTTCACCTGTACATTCACCAACTTGGTTTATAACGACTTTAGCTCTACATTTGTTCCAGCTATCATACTCATAAGTAAGGTCGAGTTTAAAAGGACTTGTCACATTTTGGAAATATGATGGAATAAGTAATTCACACATGGAGGGTTTTAACAACAAATTAAAGTTATTAAGTCGGAAAGCTTTTGGATTTAGAGATAAGGAATATTTCATGTTAAAAATATACCAACTTCCTGAAAACTCTATCCAGTTGCAGTTTTAATTCATGTCACAAATACGCGATGAAGCAAATTTTCCAGACAAAAATGGGGGTTGATAAAAACTTGCTGCGTTTTCACTTCTTCCCCTTGCTCGGTAAGGTACAAAAGCAAGACTTTGTTAATAATCAAGCACTTACAAAACTACTATTTTTATGCAGAAAATCGTATTTCTTACCGGTGCCGGCATTAGCGCAGAGAGCGGTCTCGGCACCTTTCGCGGGGGCAACGGACTTTGGGACAACTACCGCATAGAGGACGTGTGCACCGTGGATGCTTGGCACCGTAATCCCACTCTTGTCAATTCCTTCTATAATGAGCGCCGAAAGCAACTCCCTACCGTTGCGCCCAATGACGCACACCGCCTTGTCGCTGCCTTGGAGCAGGACTACGAAGTGGTGGTCGTAACGCAGAATGTGGACGACCTTCACGAGCGTGCGGGATCTTCGCACATCATTCACCTACATGGCGAATTGCTTAGGGTGTGTTCGTCGTTCAAGAAGGAAGACCAAAGTCAGTGGCAAACACTTGACTACGACCATTTGGAACTCCCCGTTGGCGCAACGGCACCTGACGGTTCGTTATTGCGACCCTACATCGTGTTTTTCGGAGAAGACGTGCCACGTATGGAGGAAGCGATTATTTTAGCCGAACAGGCGGACATCTTTGTCATCGTAGGCACTTCGCTCAACGTCTATCCCGCGGCAGGACTCGTTCGCTTCGTGCCCAAAGGTACGCCTATTTTTGTCATAGATCCCGAAGCCGACACCATGACTGCCGTGAAGGACGCCATTTTGCTGAAGGATACGGCCACCGAAGGCATGAAGAAGTTGGTGAAACTGCTCAAAATCTAATCCTCTGCTGGTTGACTGGCGCCAAGTCTTTGACATCTTCCACAAAATGCTTAACTTTGCAAATAGAAAGACTTTCCCCAACAACTAAATCTCAATTTCTCCATTATGATAGTATCTCCCTCCCTCCTTTCTGCCGACTTCGGCAACCTCCAACGCGATATCGAAATGCTCAATGAGAGCCAGTGCGACTGGTTCCACCTTGACGTGATGGACGGTGTGTTTGTGCCCAACATTTCTTTCGGTTTTCCCGTTATGGAAGCCATGGCGAAGCACGCTCAAAAGCCTCTCGATGTGCACCTCATGATTGTGCAACCCGAGAAATTCGTGAAGGAAGTCAAGGCACTCGGTGCGAAGATTATGAATGTGCATTACGAAGCATGCACTCACCTTCACCGCGTTGTTCAACAAATTAAGGCGGAAGGAATGATGGCGGGCGTAACGCTCAATCCCCATACTCCCGTGAGCGTGTTGGAAGACATCATCGTTGACCTCGACCTCGTGATGCTCATGTCCGTTAATCCCGGTTTTGGTGGACAGAAATTCATTGAACATAGTGTTGAAAAGGTGCGCAAACTTAAGGAACTCATCGTTCGTACAGGTTCAAAGGCAATTATTGAAGTGGACGGTGGTGTAAATCCTCAAACGGGCAAACTCCTTGCCGAAGCAGGTTGCGATGCAGTAGTTGCCGGTAGCGCCGTCTTCCGTGCAGCCGACCCCAAGGCTGAAATCGAAGTCCTCAAGGCGTTGTCGTAATTTTGTTTAAAGGTGAACGGTGAAAGGTGAAAGGTGAACGAGTGTCAATTTACCCCCTCAACTCTACCCTTCATCTTTAAACGTTAACCTTTAAACCTTAACCGTTCCCCGTTCACCTTTCCCCGTTCCCCCTTCACCGTTAACCGTTCCCCCTTCACCGTTAACCCTTAAACGTTAACCGTTAGATTTCCCCCCTATGCTCACCCCCATTCTTTCCCAAAAAGAACTTTTCACCCTGCTTCAGTTAATTAAGGACTGCCGAAACGTAGTTGTCTGTTCGCACCGCGGACCCGACGGCGACGCTATGGGTTCTTCTTTAGGCTGGGCGGAATACCTGCGCCACTTGGGCAAGCAAGTAAGCATCATCATGCCGAACCCTTGTCCCGACTTCTTGCGCTGGATGCCCGGAGCGCAAAATGTGAAGTTTTATTCCGAAGCAGCGGAAGAATCGGAGCGTCTTATCAAGCAGGCTGACCTTATCTTCTTGATGGATATGAATAGCGTGAGCCGCCTCCAGGACATGAGTGCTCCGGTTGAGAAATCTAAGGCCAAGCGCATCATTATTGACCACCATTTAGACCCACAAACGAATGTGGATTTGGTCATCTCGCGCCCAAAAATGAGTAGCACGTCAGAACTTGTCCTGCGCATGCTCTACCAAATGGGAGGCTACGACCAAATGTCGCGTTCGGGTGCCGCGTGTATCTATACGGGGATGATGACCGACACTGGGGCGTTTACCTATAACTCTAACGACCCTGAGATTTACGTTTGCATCAGCCTCTTGCTCAAGAAGCGCATTGACAAAGACCGTATTTACCGGAACGTTCACAATAATTATTCCGAACATCGCTTGCGCTTGCAGGGCTACATCCTACACAAGAAGACGGAATTCTTTGAGGGTCGTCGCGCAGCCATTTTCACGGTGACGCGAGAGGAAATGAAGGAATTTAAATTCATTCGTGGCGACATGGAGGGCGTAGTGAATATGCCCCTACAGGTTCGTGGGATGCGCTTAAGCATTTCCTTGCGCGAGGATACGGAAAAAGATGTCATTCGTGTCAGTCTGCGCTCCGTCGATGACTTCCCCTGCAATAAAATGGCGGAACAATTTTTCAACGGTGGCGGACACCTCAATGCCTCTGGCGGAGAACTTCCCTTCCCTATGGAAGAAGCCGTTGAAACGGCCAAACGTGCCATCGAGGCATTTAAAGACCAACTCTACGGCATCAAACCTGAAGAGAAACAAGCATAACAAAAAACCGAGCAGAAGCCCTGTCTTCCGCTCGGTTTTTTGTTTTTTCTCAGAATAGTCTATAACCACTATAGCCCCTATAATCCCTATAGTTACTATAGTTATTATAAAGTCCTATAATCCTCTACCCCATCTGCGCCTTCAAGAAGCGCTCCATCGCGCGATAGAAATCAAAGCGATTTTCCTGGTTGTGGAAACCATGACCTTCGTCATCCTTCACCATGTATTCCACCTCCACACCTCGCGCTCTCAAAGCCTCGACCATCTGGTCGCTTTCCGCCTTATTCACTCTCGGGTCGTTTGCCCCCTGAGCAATAAAGAGCGGTGCCTTAATGAGATGCGCCTGAAGGGCTGGACTATAGGCACGAAGCATTTCCAAATCCTTTTCAGGATCGCCCACTTGCTCATACATCATTTCGAGGAGCGGACGCCAATAAGGGGGTATGGTTTGCATGAATGTCAAGAGGTTGGAAACACCTACGTAATCGATACCGCAAGCATACAAATCGGGCGTAAAGCAAAGACCTGCCAAGGTGGCATAACCGCCATAACTTCCACCATAAATTGCTACGCGCTTCGCATCAGCAATGCCCTGCGCAATCAACCAGTTCACGCCGTCCGTAATATCGTCTTGCATCGCCTGCCCCCACTGCTTGTAGCTCGCTTCAAGGAACTTGCGACCATAGCCTGTAGAACCGCGGAAATTCATTTGGAACACGGCATAACCACGATTGCAAAGGAACTGCACTTCTGCCGAATACCCCCACGAATCTCTCGCCCAAGGACCACCGTGTGGGTGCACCACGACGGGCAATGCCTTTGCCGTTTCAGGCGTGTAGGGATGGGGCAAAGAAAGATACGCCTCGATGGTCAAACCATCCCGAGAGGTGTACGTAACTGGGTGCATCGCCACCATATCTTCCTCCTGTAACCAGGGCGCTAACTCCGTGAGCAACGCAGGACTCCCCACGGCGCGGTCGTAAAAGTAATAACGCCCACGCGTACGGTCACTGCCTACATAAATCAAGTATTTCTGCTCCTCCTTATCCGTAGCGGTGATGCCAAAACGGCGCCCCGTGAAGAAACTCCTCAGATGCTCGCGAAAAGCGGCCTCTTCATCATCGAAATAATGGCGAATGGGGTCTTTATGTCCTTGACAATATACCGCCAACAACTTCTTGCGCTTGCGCGAATACGAAATGCTTGACACGTCATACTGTTCGTGCGCATAGAGTTGCTCCAACTCCTCACACGTTGCGGGATTCATCAACACGAGCGCCACCTTGTCGCGCCCGAGGTTCGTTGCCGCATACACATTTCTGTTATCGGGCGTAAACTCCATGAAATCCACCGACTCCTTAAAGTTCGTAGTCAACACGGGTCGGAACTCCTCCTCCTCATGTTCGCGATAAAGAATCTGCGTATTCACCCCATCAACAATAGCAGTGACAACGCGCAACTTTCCTTCGTGGTCGGTCATATACGATTGCCAATTCCCGGGATTCTCTGCCAACTGCGTGAGTTCACCTGTCTCCAAGTTCAAGCGGTAAGGGTCAAAAATCTCCGCCTGACGCTTGTTCATACCGATAATCACCTCGTTGGGGATGTCTTCCAAGTCATCAATGAGCGTAGTGCGCACGCCCGGAAAAGCGGTATAGGCACGCAAGTCGCTACCGTCAAGATTCACGCCATAGAGTTGGTAATTCTCATCGCCCGCCGTGTCTTTCATAAACAAGATGCGCTCATTCGTGGCCCACATATAACCTGCCACACTGCGCGCCGTCTCGCTGGTCAGTCTCACAGTCTCATCGCTCCCAATGCGTTGCACAAAAATGTTCATGCGGTCCTCATAGGGCGCAAGAAATGAGAAGTAATTCCCATCCGGAGATATTTGATAACCCGAACGTTCGGAATTGCGGAAGAAGTCTTCTAATGTATATTGTTTTACCATTCTATTATCCTTTCCCAGTATGCTCTATATCCCCAGCTGTCTATTCCTTCTATTCCCTTTATTCCTTCTATCCGCTCCATTATCTTCCATTCCCCCTAAAGCAACAGCATCCCCGCCACCCCACTCAGCAATATCAAAAACACGGCGTTAAAGCGATACACACTCATCCCTATCACCGTAAACAGGAACAGGAAGATGCTCACCCCCAACTGCCAGGGCGTAGTCGCGTCACCTATGTTTTCGGGCGTACAGAGTGAAATGGCCACACCGCCAATCAACCCTGGAACCACCACCTTTAGGAAATCAAACACACTCTCCACGATGGGCTGATATTCCTTAGGAATCGTGACGCGCGCCGCAAGCTCTGCCCACACATACGAGGGCATGGCGAGTCCCAACAGTGCCGTTGCCGACGCTCCCAGAGCGGCGCCAAAGCCCAAGTCATTCATGACGGCTAAATAGCCACTTAGCGTGGCGGCATTTACGGCTGTTTCGCCGGGCACCATTCTGCTAATGAGCATCAAGTCGGCAAACTGCATGTGGGTCATCCATCCGCATTCCTCCACTACCCAATGCTCCACCATGGCCACCACAGCGTCGGGGCCGCCAAAACCGAAAAATCCTACAAATAGGAAACTAATGAAAAGAAGCAAGTATGTCATAACCACCTATTAACGTAAGAATTTACCATAAAGATAACCTGCCACCACGGTGAACAGCAAGATGTAAAGCGGCGCTACGTGGAAAAAGCCCACAGCCAGTGCCACCACAAACGGCACCCAAAGGTAGTTCAAATCTACCTTACTGCTGCGCCCCATGCGGAATGCCACGACTGCCAACATGCCTATCAGCGCAGGGCGCATCCCGCGGAGCATGCTTTCAAAGAGGTCCCAGTGGCGCATGGGTGCAAACACCACCACGAGCAACAGGAACAAGAGCATCAAGGGTATCACCGTCGCCGCCAAGGCCACGACACTCCCCCGACGCCCTGCCATGCGCCTGCCGATAACCGCCGCTATGTTCAAACTGAATGCCCCGGGCATCAACTGCGCTTGCGCAACAAGGCGGTCAAATTCCTCTTCCGTCATCCACATACACTTTTCCACCACTCGCTTACGGAGTGGTGGAAGTATGGCATACCCATTGCCGAGGTGCAGCAAGGCAAGGGGAGTAAATAAAAAGATGAGTTGTTTAATCAAAATCCTATTGATGTTGTTCGCGATAGAGGTCGTTGACCGTCTTCACGGGGTTAAAGGTGGAAAGGGGTACTTCTACGAATACCGTGCTCCAGTCGCTCATCGCGCCGTTCCAAAGGCCGGGCAATTCAAGCGCCTTGAGTTCCTTACCGTCCTTACTCTTCGATGAGATAAATCCTGTTGCCTTATCCACAAATTTGGGAAGGTCAAACTTCTCGCCCTTATAGTTCTTGATGGCGCACACCAAATCTACGGGGTTAAAGTGTGTACCCTTTTCAAACATCGCCTTCTTTTCGGGGTCCGCCATATCAATCTGCGAACTTTCCAAAATCTGAAGCGAGATGGTACCGTCGGGGTTGTAAGCCAAGAACGGACCGCCACCGGGTTCGCCTACATTACGCACCATACCACAAACGCGCATCGGGCGGTTCAACTTCTGGCGGAGGTAAATAGCGAGTTCTGTATCTTCAAGCACCTTGGTTTCGGGGTTCTTACAGAAGAGGCGCTTCTGAACGAACTGCAACATTTCGCGGAGCTCTTCCATGGTGTACTTTCCGCTATCCAACTTTTCGAGGTAGGCAAACGCCTGCTTTTGCAAGTCTACGAGCAATCCCGCAAGGAGTTTCTTGTAGGTTACAGTGTCACCCTTCAAGCGGTCGGGCACAACGTTGTCGATGTTCTTGATAAACACAACGTCGCCGTCAATATCGTTGAGGTTTTCAATCAGAGCGCCGTGACCGCCGGGGCGGAACAGGAGCGAACCGTCCGCATTGCGGAAGGGTGTATTGTCTGCATTCGCTGCCACAGTGTCAGTGCTTGACTTCTGTTCTGAGAAGGAGATGTCGAATGTCGCTTCGTGTTGCGCCGCCAATCCTGCAGCCTTTTCGGCAACGAGTTTTTCAAAAAGCGCGCGGTGTTCGGGCGACACGGTGAAGTGTACGTTTACCTTGCCATCGCCTGCCTTGGCGTAGAGCGCACCTTCTACGAGGTGTTCTTCAAGCGGTGTACGCGATCCGTCGGCGTACTTGTGGAATTTCAAAAGTCCCTTGGGAAGTTTTCCGTAATTCAAACCTTCTTCCCCGAGCATCGCCTTTGCCACAGCCTTATACTGTCCTTCTGCCAAGAGCGTCTTAATGTCCTTGCCGTAAAGTTTTACGCAGGCAGCGTCGAGGTCGGCATAGAAAGCCGCCGTGGGGAGTTCGTCGAAGAACTTCTTTTCAAACGCTGATTCGGGAGCGTCATACGCAGCATCTACAAAAGAAAAGACATCCTTGAACATACGACTCGCAGCCCCTGAAGCGGGCACGAACTTTACCACCTTGTGGTTCGCTGCCACATACTGGTCCCACGCCGCAAGCAACTGTGCCTGCTCTTCAGCAGAGGGCGCCAAAATACCCTTTTCAAGACTTGCAGCAGCGCTCAACTTCAAGAAGGGGAAACCTTCTGCAAATTGCTTCAACTGGTCAGCCAACTTTTCTTCCGAAATACCCTTCTTCGCCAAAAGGGCCTTGTCATTTTCTAACATACGCTAAAAGATTTAAAGATTAGTTTCACCTACAAAAGTACTATTTTTTAAAGACATACACCCTAATCTGCGCAGAATATTTTTTTGATAGAGCACACTATTTAGAGTACAGAGTACAGAGAACAGAGTACAACTATCAGAGAACAGAGTACAACCACCATGCGGAGAGCAAGTCCCGGACGGCGCTCTCCCCTTAAGATAGGGGGAGTACCGCCCTTGGCGGGGAGGGGGTATGATGACATTCTCTGAGTATCCCTCAGCATTACCGCCGTTTCCCTTAAGATAGGGGGAGTACCGCCCTCGGGCGGGGAGGGGGTATGATAATCTGTACAGATCAACTGGAAATTACAGAAATTCTACTCCCACCCACTACAAAACCTCACTTAGCACAAATTCTTCCTCACTTACGGCGCCCTAAGTCTCAAACAAAACGCACAATATTACTTATTGTAAAGCCTAAAATTCCCACACAGAGAAAAAAGTCTCGAACAAAAAAGAAGACCGAACGGAGAAAAAAGTCCATAACAAAGAAAGAAGTCCGCACGGAGAAAGAAGTCCGCACGGAGAAAGAAGTCCGCACGGAGAAAGAAGTCCGAATGGCGCTCTCCCCCTGTTTATAGGGGGAGGGGACCAGCTCTGCTGGTGAGGGGGTGCCGAGTCCAGTGAGCAGAGAGCAGAGAGCAGTAAGCAATAAGCAGTTACCATGCATTATATCTCCCGCACCCCCTCACCACTGCGTGGTCCCCTCCCCCTATAAACAAGGGGAGAGCGCCGTGCGGAACATTTCCACCTATCAGGCACGCAAGGTAACCGTGAAATCTGTTTCATCAGTTGATAATTTTGTCTCCACGTATCACGAGTATCTACGCGTATTGAGGTAAACGGACAATAGACAACAGACAACAGTCAAC
>CALFGU010000101.1 GCA_937877685.1 uncultured Prevotella sp. | reverse complement strand
AAGATAACACCCCGCAAGGATTGACTTGCGCGACCTTCGGTTCGTGTTATTCGTGCAATTCGTGTTCTCTAAAATAAAGAGACAAATTTTACCAGACAGCAATAAAAATAAACATACGGTTTGAGTGTCACTAAGAAGTGGATTGGAATCTCTGCCCATATTTTGCAACTAAATATAACCCCTCACGAAATCTCAAATAAGGCGCCCAAAATTACTTGTAATTTGCCCAATGTTACTTGTTGAAATCAGCATATGTAGTCTTAAATGAAAAAGAGGAGAAACCATCCTGCGAAATGTTCTTCCCGTAGGATGGTTTCTCCTTTAAATCTGCTTTTTCCTTTAATCCAGCTTCGCATTCTTGACCTCCTTCTTGCAAGGCATAGTATAAACAAGTTTATCCTCTGCTCTTGCTTCATTCGTCGGTTCCCCTTTTCCTTACACCCAACTTCTACGTCTGAACAACCAATAGAAGGTGGCGGTGACTACGATGGAAGAGACAATAACGAGGGGGAATCCCCACCATGATGCTTCCATGCCGTTTATTAAGTTCATCCCGAAGATGCTGGCAATAAGTGTGGGGAACATCAAGATGATGGAAACGGAAGTCATTTGCTTCATGACGCTCGCCATATTATTATTAATAATGGAGGCGTAGGTTTCCATGGTGGAGTCAAGGATGTGGGCGTAGATATTTGTAGTTTCGCGCGCCTGGTGCATCTCGATGGTTACGTCTTCAATAAGGTCGGCGTCGAGTTCATCGACAGGGAGTTTAAACTTCAACTTCGAGAGCAAGGTTTCGTTGCCACGGATAGAGGTAATGAAGTACGTCAAGCTGTCCTGCAAGCGAGAAAGGCTGATTAAGTCTTCATTATCAATGGCACGGTCCAAGTTCTGCTTGGCTTCTTCAATCAATACGTTGATTTGCTTCAGGCGCTTCAAGTACCACACGGCACTGGAAAGGAACAAGCGGAAAACGAGGTCAACGGAGTCCGTAAAACCCATGTTGCGCTTTTGCTGATAACTCACGAAGTCAATCATCATATTTGTTTCGTGATTACAAACGGTTACGCACACACCTTTCTTTAGAATAATACCCAAGGGAATCGTAGTGTGGGGCGTACGTGAGCGCACTTCCTTCACATAAGGAATGCGAAGGATAATGAGTTGCCAACCCTCGTCGTATTCAAAACGCGAGCGTTCGTCCTTATCTCGAATGTCATCAAGGAAATAGGAAGGTACATTCAATTCGTTGATGAGGAATTCCTCGTCTTCCAAAGTGGGGCACGTTACTTGCACCCAGCAATCAGGCTGCCACTCTTCCAGCGTGCGCAGCGCTTTATTATAATTCCAGTAAGTTCGCATGTGTTAGGTATCGCAGACTTTTTTGGACATAAGAACAAAAGAACAGAATAGACCTATATATAACTTATGTACTTATGTTCTTCTGTCAAATTGCTTTTTGGACATAAGAACAAAAGAATAAATTCTAAAACCTTGTGTACTTATGTTCTTCTGTCAAATTGCTTTTTTAGACATAAGAACAAAAGAACAAGTTAAGCATCTTGTGTGCTTATGTTCTTCTGTCAAATTGCTTTTTAGACATAAGAACCAAAGAACAAATTCTAAAACCTTGTGTGCTTATGCTCTTCTGTCAAATTGCTTTTTTGGACATAAGAACAAATTCTAAAACCTTGTGTACTTATGTTCTTCTGTCAAATTGCTTTTTTGGACATAAGAACCAAAGAACAAGTTAAGCATCTTATGTACTTATGTTCTTCTGTCAAATTGCTTTTTGGACATAAGAACCAAAGAACAAGTTAAGCATCTTGTGTACTTATGTTCTTCTGTCAAAACAATTTTAGGCATAAGAACAAACTCTGTTCTTCTGTCGAGAGAAAAATCCTCTGTCGAAGTGTCTCCTAAGAAAGTAAAGAAATCGTAACGACGGGGGAAAGCCTTTTGCAATACCATCCCGCCTATCAATCGCAATAATTTTCCGCGTAATAGTCGTCCATGTGGGTTTATACTTTGGTTATCGTGGCAAAGATAATATAGATTTTTTAGAAGAGCAAATTTTTAGTTGACTTTAAACTGCCCTCAAAACTAAAGTCAACAAAAGGCGCGCTCCAAACGTCTTGGAGCGCGCCTTTACTATTTTCTTACCTGCGTCAAGCGCAGTCATTACTAAAATTCTTCTTCAGTGTTCCAGTTTGTAGAACTCCAAGTGCTTACTGCGGGTTCACGCTTGTTGCTCATTTCAGGACCTTCATATTCGCGTTCTTTAAAAGAGAGCGCAAGCATATTTTCAGCCTGCATTTCAATTACCATGATAGCAGGAGCAATATAATCTTTTTTAATCATAGTCATAATTGTGTTAGAATTACTTAATGATGACCTTCTTGCCATTTACGATGTAAATACCCTTTTCAGGAGTTGTTACACGACGTCCGTTAAGGTCATAAACCGCATTGTTTTGGAAACCAGAAATAACTTCTTCAATGCTTGTGGGGTTAGCAAAGCGGAAAGACAAACTCTGGATACCTTGTGCATTCTGTCTTGCGATACGAGCACGGAAACCTGAAAGATTTGCGCCATGGTACTTGTAGAATGCCATGTGTTCGTCCATCTTACCCAATGAGTAGTAATAACCCTTAGTTTCGTTTACTCGTGTAAACACCCAACCTTCAAATTTGTTTGTTTCAGGAGCTTCATCTGTAGCACTAGCATTGATTTCCAAATTCTTAACATAAGTAGTTGTTGCACTTGCATCCCAAAGAACCACACCAGCTTCTGCAGGAATCACGTCACCTTCAACTTTTGTTAATACGAGTGCGTTATCATCACTTACACTGCCATAGAACGCCTGGATGCCATCAGGAATATTCAATGCAACAGGAGACCATAGTGTGCCATAAGCACCCAAATTTTGGCCTGCATAGTTCAATGTCACAGGAAGTTCAGTTACTGCTTCAATTTCCCAAGCAGTAGCATTCTTCTTTACTCCGTCATTTATAACTAATTTACCACCCTGTGCAGTGAGGTATCTGTCTGCCCAACCTAACACACTCTTACCATCTTCAGCCTTTACAAGGTACTTACCATCTTCAGCCTTAGAGAATGTGAAGGTGTTATAACCTTCTTCGGGTTTACCCGTATTGCAGTTTGCAAATGAGAATCCATAACCGCTGGCGTAACCTACCAATTCTTGGTCTTCAGTGAGGTAGAAGATGTTTTGAATTTTGTCTGATGTTAAAGCGGTCAGTGAACGCATGTTATCACCCTCAACTACTTTATCATTGAGATAATAGTCTTCTCCACAGTTCAATGTATAGAAACCAGGCTTGAGTTGCATAGCGCTCAATGCGTCAAGTTGCTCAAGAAGAGATTCTTCAAATGATACAGAACTCTTGTTGAACTGCATAGGAATACCTATGTCACCATTTTCATAGTGGGTAATAACAGGACCAGTATAACCAGTAGAAATTGACATTGTCTTGTTATCTCCCTTAATGTGGAAGAAAGGTGTTGTATCCATAGCCTCCATAGAGATTGCAACAGGTGCACTTGAGAAAATCCAAGTATCACCATATGAACCCTTACCCTTTGAATTTGCAAACAATACCTTACCTACGTTGTAGAGGTAATATTCTTCAGTTGCTTCATCATAATAGAATCCCCAAAGGTGGTCTTTATTAGAAGGATCTACAGGAGTTGTGTACCAAAGATAATCGTCATTGCGATTCTCAGAAGTATTTTCTGTATCAAAAATCACAGAACCACGTTCGTTCGTAATCGTGAAGTAGCAATCCGTGGGGAAGAACACAGCCTTTTCAGCCGCAGTTACACCTTCCATTGCTTCTGTAAGTGCAGTTTTTGCATCTTCGATAGTCTTACCTGAGAGACCGCCAGAGATAGTTCCGTTCAACGCAGTTGTGCTTTCAGCATTTGCATAACCTGGAACGCCAACGTTTGCTTGGTAAGCATCTTCCTGAGTTGTGGCATATTTTGCCTTTGCCTCCTTTAAGAGGTCTGCCAACTCTTGTGCCTCTTCATCATAGTAAACATTCCAACGTGAAGCTGCGTCGTTAATATCATTGTGGTTCTTGATTACAAATGACGCGTCAGAGTTTTGTAAGTGCATCATCTGATCGTCTTTCATGAAGACTACAACGCCAGTTTCGTCATCCTTTGCTTTGAATGTATAAGGTGCAGCCGAAGCTTCTTCTGTGACAGTTCCAGCATCGTTAGGTTCGCCAAAATATCTGCCTGTGCCCATGTGATATAACTTCATAGCGCCGTTGCCATTGTGAAGCAAGAGTACAAAATCATTCACAGTTTCAGTGTTTTCAGTACCAGCAATCTTTTCGCTATTAATGCTCAATACCTTATTGTAGCGACCGCCTCTATCATTTTCATCACACTTAGAAACAAACTTAAACACCTTGCCATTCAAGAGTTCCGCAAGTTGCTGACGTCCTAATACCCATGAAGCAAAGGTTGAGTTGTTGTTGTAGGCAGTGTTAATGTAAGGATTAGCATTGTTGCCCGTCCAAGGTGCCCACTCTTTCTTGAGCGTAGCTACGATAGGTTCTACTCCTGCGTCATACTCAGCAGTATTCAACACCTCATTGAGATAAATACGTGAACCTGTATCACCCAAAGATGAACCATCTGTCCAAGTACCTAAGTAACCATTGTTATTATTGAGGTAGTTGTTTGCAACATCACCGCGTACCTTTACATAGATAGCACCATCTTCATGACGAACAATATCATAAAGCGAAGCATCATTAGCAGTAGTCATGAACGAACGCGCTCCGCCATTAGCACTAGTTGTCTTCAAAGCGTAATCAGTGCCCCAAGCGCGGTTGTAGAACTTATAACCATAAGTGTCATTACCAACAATTGCCCACAATCCTGCAGCGCTCTTAGAAGCAGTTGCGTTATTCACCTTCAAGTTATTGCGCCAGTCGGTGTAAGCAGGTTCTGCACACACAGTACCGTTAGCGTCCTTCGACAACATATAATACCAAGTTGTGTTTTGTGCCCAGTCTGCTGCAGGAGCGTCAGAAATCTTCAATCTCAAGCTTGCTCCATCCACCTGAATGTAACCTGCATTATTACCCAAGAAGTGACCTTCTGCTCCAGTTAATTCAGGAGTGTTACATACGAAGTAGCGAAGTTTCCAGTCTCCTATAGGTACATTTTTCAACGTGTAAACATTCTTGCTTGTCTTGTTTGAAGCACCAGCCTTGCCTAAGTGATAGTCAAATAGTACCACTGTGCCATCTTCGCTTACAATATCTATACCATAGATATTCAACAAGTGAGTACCGTTCGTGAAGTTGAATGTCACAACTACATCACTGCGTGATTTTACTGTAATTGCAGTTTCTGCGCTATACACTTCATGCTGGCTTTCATAAAACTCATGTGACAAGTCGCTCACCATTGCGCGAATAGCTGTAGGTTGGTTCTCTACTGCAACAATTCCGGCATTCCAGAATGCTGTACCCAAGGGATATCTTTGCTGAATACCGAAGTCTGTATTTTCAGAAGATACAGATTTTACAATAAAGTTGTATCCCGTGTAATTGTTTGACATCTGCCCGCTGGTAAATCCCCATGCAGCATTATACAAACAGTAGATATATTTATAATTATTTGCTTCATAAGTGAATGAAAATCTGAAAGCGTCTTTATTTGTATTTGTGCTAAGATCAAAATACGCAGGATTTTCGTTCAAACTAATCGCAGTAGACGAAGACGTGTAATAAATATATTGCTTCGTGCCAACATTCTGAAGCGCATAGGTAATCTTAAGACCTTCAATTCTAGGTTTAATATACCACTGACTATTCGGATTCTCATCCCCTTCTTCGTTGTCAACCACAGTTAATTTACCTTCTACAATAGACAAACGCTTGTTGGTACTTGCGTTAGCATGGAGATATACAGGTACTTGCACATAGTCACCCGTTACTGCAAAGGGGAAATCAATATTACCAGTGATAGTATTGGAACCTTCGTCGTAGTGGACATTGCTTAATGTACAACCATAAGCATCGCCATTTGTAACGAACTCATAGAAGTCACTCCAACCAGTGTGTGTGCCTACAATGGTATTACCGCCTTGACCTGTAAGAACCACACGTGCATTCTCAACTTTCTTAGTTGTGCCATGTGTAGCAGTTACCTTATAAACTTTAAAGACCGTATGCTCAACAAAATCAGTTCCTCTTTCATTCACAGATTTCGTTGTCATTTGAGGAACACCTTCAGCATCCTGTTCTACATACATGCAGTATTCACCCTTTGAACAGAATGAAGAAATCATAAAACCTTCTCCTGCATCATTAAAGTTTACGATAGCGGGATCACTATACTGTGTGTCGGTGGTATTAAAATTGGGATTCCCAAATTGACCGAGGTAGCATGTTTTACCTTCAGTACGACTATGAATTGTCTTCAACTGATAACCAGTATTTCCATTGCTGTCAGTAACTTTCTCGAGTTGGAACATCGCCAAACCACTGCATCTTTCATTCATTGCAGTAGTATGGTAACTTTGACCAGTAGGAATAGCACTGTTAATGATAAAGTAGTGCCCCTGGTGGCTAAGATCTGTTACATCGTGATTGTGCTGAATGACAATCCACTCGCCATTTAAGTTTTCAAATTCATCAGCAGAAGTAATTTCCACCTTTTCAGAAACTTCTTCTGGGAACTCAAAATACTCATACGTTGTCTGCGCACTCACCCCTAAGGTCATCATCAGCGCAGCAAAGAGAAGTGTAATTTTGTTCTTCATAAGTACACTAAATTTATATTGATTAATTGTTAATTTTGTTCGTGATGGGCGGAGGGAGGGTGAAAGGGGAGTGGGAGTATTTATTCCTCGTGTAGGACTTTTGTTCTTTTGTCCTTCTGTCAAGAAAGAAAGTCCTTCCTCAGGGTCCCAAGGCATACGCCCTCCGAAATCGGGTGCAAAATTACTCTTTTATATAATATGTTACCAAATAAAAATGTGTTAAAGTGCTGATTTTTAATATTTAGGGGGGGGGTAATGCGAGGTGGAGTTTACAAAAATTAAGGTTATTTCTCGCTCTACTGATTTTTACAGAATGATACAAGGTTTATTGAGGTCAACGGTCAACGGTCCCATCCGGATGGTAGTCTGTTGTCTATAGTCTATAGTCTGTTGACTTTTATTTATCAACGTGATTACAGGGATTAAACTGTTTGTTTCCTCGTATCACAAGTATCTGCGCGTATTTTTTTGTCAACAGATTACAGGGATTAAACAGAAATATCCTTGTGATACTCGCGATACGTGGAGACCTGTAAACGCTCCGCAGGGAAATCTGTTGAATCTGTTTAATCAGTTGATTATTATAACTCTACGTGTCACGTATCTGCGCGTATTTTTTTGTCAACTGATTACAGGGATTAAACAGAAATATCCTTGTGATACTCGCGATACGTGGAGGCCTGTAAACGCTCCGCAGGGAAATCTGTTGAATCTGTTTCATCAGTTGATTATTATATCTCCACGTATCACGAGTATCTGCGCGTATTTTTTTGTCAACAGATTACAGGGATTAAACAGAAATATCC
>CALFGU010000100.1 GCA_937877685.1 uncultured Prevotella sp. | reverse complement strand
CTGTTGAGGCCGTCATCCGCACGGGCAAGGAAGTAATTGTCCGAAAGGAAAAGGGCAAGTGGGTTGTCCTTGAGAGCGGTAGGCGGCTTGTGTATAAAGAGCCGTGAGAAGTTCACTTTAAGCAATGCGTAAGTATATCTTCTCCACGAATTACACTTTTACGATAATTAGTGGAAAGAATAAGACACTTTTCAAAGTGCCAAATTTGCACTTTGAATTGCACTTTAAGTGCCATAAGTGGTGAAAATCGACCACTTTAATAATGAACCTCACAGCAAACGGGCTGTGGGTAGAGCCAAACGGGGCTATCTCTTCGGAGGTAGTCCCTTTTTCTATTTATTCAAGGAGTGACGCAGTTGGCAGAAGATTATGTTTTTACAACTTGCGATTGGTTGTACGGGCGGCGTGACATCTATACCGCCAATGAAAAGCTGACGCGGGAAAATGTGATTACGGAAGTCAACTACGCCCTTGGCTTTCACTTCCGCAATGTTTTTGAGGAGCAGTACCTCTACTGGTACAGGCGCGGATTTCAGCCGATTGTCAACCGCACCAAGTCGCGCAACGAGTTTGTTCTGAACAAGGTTGCGGTCAACCACGCACAGGAGATTGTCGACTTTAAGAACGGCTATTTCCTCCAAGAACCCGCTTTCTATGTTTCGCGCAAGAGCGGAAAAAAGACCAAGGTTGACAAGCTGAACGAGTATCTGTACCGAAGCGGCAAGCAAGCGGCTGACAACATCCTCGCGGATTGGTTTCACATGGTCGGAAAAGCTGCTCTCTATGTAGAGCCGACCGACAAGGACGATATTCCAATCCGGGCTTATGCACTTGATCCGCGCTCCGCGTTTGTGGTCAAGTCCTTTAGACCGGGCAACCGACCCGTCTACGGCGTAAATGTGGTTATCGTTGACAAGGCCATGTACATCGATGTGTACACAGAGGACACCGTTTTTAGGCTCAAGGGTTCGTACCTTGGTCTGTCCACCACAAACGATGACCTTGGCAGACCGAAGTATCAGACGATGGCAGAGGAAGTTCTTGCGGTTGAGCCGAACCTTCTGCGCCACATTCCAATCATTGAGTACCGCTACAACAGCGTGAACATGGGCGCGTTTGAGGGTGTGTGTAGCATCCTCGACTCCATCAACCAAGTTCAGAGTGACAGAGTGGACGGCGTAGACCAGTTCATCCAAAGCCTCGCAATCGCGGTCAACTGCGAGTTCCCCGAAGAAACCACGGCGGCTGACATCCGCAAGGCGGGCATGATTGCGCTCCGCTCCATCGGTGAGAATAAGGCCGACTTCAAGATTCTGTCCGAGGAACTGAACCAAGACCAAACGCAGACCCTTGTGGACAACCTTTACGAACAGGCACTCCGCATTTGCGCTATGCCTACGGCCTCCAAGGTCGGGCGCGGCACTTACGACAGCACGGGTCAAGCCGCTATCTTCAACAACGGTTGGGAACAGGCGGCGGCGTGTGCGCGTAATACCGAAGACCTCTTCCGCGAGAGCAACAAGTATTTCGATGAAATCCTTGTGGATGTTCTCAAGCGCAAGGGACTTCTGGATATCTCCCTTATCGACTTTGAGTTGAACTTCGTCCGCAACGAAACCGCCAACACGCAGAGCAAGGCTCAAGCGGCGCAGACGATGCTTGCTATGGGTCTGCATCCAGAACTCGCGCTCAAGAAGTCCGGCCTGTCTAACGACCCCGTGTCTGACATCAAGATGTCTGAGAAGTACCTCAAGATGATTTGGGGTGACCCGGATAAGGCGGTCAAGGCCGAAGAGCAAGGCAACGGACAGGGAGAGGCGAAAATCGAGGAGTCTGACAACTTCAACGGCGAGAATGAAACGGGTGGTTCTGTGTGACGAGCATCCTGCCGTTCGATGAACTGAACTCGCTTACGGAAAGCATAATCTCGCGGTTTGGCGGGACAACGTTGAGCCGCGAGGAAGGCCGCGAAGACATCATAGATGAACTTCTGGACTTGTTTCTGCTTGCCTACGCGCAAGGGAACGAGGTCACAAACGCAAACCTTGAGTCCAACTGGAATCCGACTTTGGACGATGTGATGAGCGTTGTGGACGAGGAGGTTGCCGGGAAGACTTGGAGAGAGCGAGTAGAGGACTACTTCGCAAATGGCGGCACAGGGGCAGACATCGTTCGCATTGCCGAAACCGAGTCACACAGGATTGCGAATACCGCCGCCTTGGATGCCGCAAGGCACGGAGGCGCAAAGAAGAAGACTTGGGTGACCATGTTGGATGACCGCGTTCGTGAACAGCACGAATGGTTGGAGGGGGTAACCGTTGGAATAGACGAGGACTTCTATACCGATGACGGTGACCACGCATCTGCACCCGGCCTGTTTACGTTTGCACAGAATAATGTGAACTGCCGCTGTGAATTGTTGTTTGAGTAGGAGATAGAGCAAACCCGGAGGAGAAGAGAGTATGACGCTTGATATCATCGTTCCGCACTATCACGAACCGTGGAGGCTGTGCAAGCCCCTGTTTGACAGCATCGCCCTCCAATGCGGGGTGAATTGGGACAACATCGCTGTCATCGTTGTTAACGATGGCGAAGAGTGCGCCCTTGAAGACCTTCTTTTTACCGGGTATCCGTTCCGGGTAGAGAACATCGTCAAGGAACACAGCGGCCTGTCTGCCACACGCAACAGGGGGTTGGACGAGTCCGATGCGGACTATGTGATGTTCTGCGACTCTGACGATATGTTCATCAACGCTCTTGCGCTCAAGA
>CALFGU010000099.1 GCA_937877685.1 uncultured Prevotella sp. | reverse complement strand
TCTGGAATGAAGAACGACCGCGGAGCTTGATGATAGCAGCACCACCCTGAGTTACGTCCTTCTTCATTTGTTCCCATTCTTCAGCGGGGAATTCTGCTGTACCGATAAGGTCGTTAAGGGGCTTGCCAGCTACCTTTACTGCGCTACCGAATACTGCCATCTGTTCGCCGTGACCACCGTAAGTTGCGCAACCAGTGATTTCGCTCTGCATTACGCCGAACTTCTTAGCGAGTGCGCTCTGAAGACGAGTTGTGTCAAGACCTGCGAGTGTTGTAACCTGACCGGGCTTCAAGCCTGAGTAGAGAAGTGTTACGAGACCAGTGAGGTCAGCGGGGTTGAAGATGATAACAACGTGCTTAACATCGGGGCAGTAAGCCTTAATGTTCTTACCGAGTTCTTCAGCAATCTTGCAGTTACCAGCGAGAAGGTCTTCGCGAGTCATACCTTCCTTACGGGGAGCACCACCTGAAGAGATGATGTACTTAGCACCTGTGAATGCTTCCTTTACATCAGTAGTAGCAGTGATGTTTACATTGTCAAAACCGCTCTGACGCATTTCTTCAGCTACGCCTTCGGGTGAGAACACGTCGAAGAGGCAGATGTTAGAAGTGAGGCCCATCATGAGGGCTGACTGAACCATGTTGGAGCCGATCATACCAGCTGCACCAACGATTACGAGCTTTTCGTCTGTTAAGAATGCCATGTTATTGTAAAAAATTTGAGAAATGTGTTTACTAATTTGAGGATTGCCAAAGGGCGAGACTCCTCCTCGGTACAAAGTTACGCTTTTTCTGCAGATTAAGAGGTGAGATTTTGCAAAAAAGATATGGAAACTTTTAAGGGGGAGATTGACGAGGAAAATTATTCGGCACTTCGTTAAAAATGTAAGTATTACATTTCAAATTATAAGTTACTTAATTTTTCGTAAATCTTAAATAGTTTTTCTGCCTCCAAAAGCCTTATGCCTGCGAAGCAACTCTGTCACTATCAATCAACTGCAAGAGTTTTTCTACCGCTTCTTCCGAGGGAATATTCTTCTCTACGCACTGCTTACCACGGTAAAGGCTGACCTTACCTCGGGCTGCGCCTACATAACCATAGTCGGCGTCGGCCATCTCTCCGGGACCGTTGACAATACATCCCATGATGGCGATTTTGAGTCCCTTGAGGTGAGCCGTTGCTGCCTTAATGCGGGCAATGGTTGCCTGAAGGTCGTAAAGCGTACGGCCACAACCGGGACAGGAAATATATTCCGTCTTCGTAGTGCGCTGACGCGTCGCCTGGAGTATGCCAAAGGCGGTATCATCTTGGCGTGTGAGCGGAATATTTGGGCGACCCTGTGGAGGATTATTGAAGAGGCAAACGCCATCAATGATATTGTCGAAAAGGAGTGCACCACAATCTGCCGCCGCACGGATTTGGAAATCCTCCATTTGCGAAGCCGTGAGGGCGTAGTGTTGGAAAGCAATCACTGGGTGATTAAGTCCCTCGCTCCAAAGTTCGTGAATGAGTGCACGTTGTTCTCCAAGACGATTGGCATGGTTGCTTTGTGCCACAATGACTACTTCAGGGTGCTGACGCAGGAAGGCTTTCACCTCGGCATTACATCCTGTGTAAGTCAAGAAAAGGAACTTCAAGTCTGCACGGCATCCGCCCACGAAGGGAAGTGATGTAGGTGTGAATGCAGGATACGTACCCTCTTCGCCCTTCCATGCAGGGAGGTCAAGGATATACCCTACCCCATCCATGCGCTTCTTGGGGAGCGCTCCGCCGCAATATACATAGTCAGGAATGACGGTTCCGTAGTCCTCTTCCCCACCCAATCGGCAAGAAATCACTACGGGGAGGTTCGTACCGCCAATGTTTCGCACGGGCATCGTAGCGCGTCGCTCGGGGTGGAGCCAGTCGAAGGCGCCACAGGCACGTGCCGTGATGGGTTGGTGATTGTTGCGCTGCTCAATGACATAGGATGCCAACTTGTAGGCAACGGGAATTTCGCACTCGGGAGCCTCGCTCAACGATACGCGGAGTGTGTCGCCAATACCGTCAGCAAGGAGGGCGCCAATGCCTGCCGCACTCTTGATTCTGCCATCTTCGCCCTCGCCCGCCTCAGTCACGCCGAGGTGAAGGGGGAAGGTCATCTTCTCCTTACTCATTACGGCGCAAAGCAAGCGCATGCTGCGCACCATGACTACCGTATTGCTGGCCTTGATAGAGATTACGACGTCCTTGAAATTTTGCTTCACGCAAATGCGCAAGAATTCCATGCAACTCTCCACGATGCCCTCGGGGGTATCGCCGTAACGGCACATAATACGGTCGGAAAGCGACCCATGGTTTACGCCTATGCGAAGCGCCGTTCCGTGTTCGCGACAAATGTCAAGCAAACGCGTGAAGCGCTCTTCGAGGCGCTGGAGTTCGGCAGCATATTCCTCGTCCGTATATTCCAAAGACTTGAACGTACGAGCGGGATCTACGTAATTACCCGGGTTGATGCGCACCTTCTCTACCACCGTAGCCGCCACATCAGCCACATTGGGATTAAAGTGTACGTCAGCCACGAGCGGATTTGTGAGTCCCGCCTCGTTGAGTGCCTTGCGGATGGGTTCAAGAGCGCGTGCCTCAATCGTACCTTGGGTAGTGAGACGCACATAATCGCCTCCCGCCTCAATGATTGCGCGACACTGCGCAATACTGCCCTCCGTGTCGGTCGTGGCAGTGGTGGTCATACTCTGAATACGGATGGGGTGGCCACCGCCAAGCGGACGGTTGCCAATCATTACTTCATGAGATTTGCGCGGTGTGTAATTGAAGAGTTCAGAACCGCAATGGAAGTAGCGCATAGTGAGTAAGAATAAACAATATAGCGTTGAAGCACACGGTCATTGCCTGTGCTTCAACGCTTTTTTTGTGTAAAAACTAATTTGTCTTGAAAGCGTATTTCACCTCTGAGAGTTCCTCGTTTGCCTTTACGATTTTAGACTTGAGGCCTTCCTTATACGCCGCGAGTTTTTCGGCAAGAGCGGCGTCGGAGAGTGAAATCATCTGAGCGGCAAGAATACCAGCGTTGAGCGCACCGTTTACGCCCACCGTTGCCACGGGAATTCCGGGAGGCATCTGTACGATAGAGAGCAACGCGTCCAATCCGTCGAGCATGCCCTTAATAGGTACACCAATTACGGGTACGTTAGTGCTTGCTGCAACTACTCCAGGGAGCGCAGCTGCCATTCCTGCACCAGCAATGATAACCTTAATGCCACGCGCTTGTGCAGACTTTGCGAAATCTTCTACTTCTTGAGGTGTGCGGTGTGCAGAAAGGGCGTTCATTTCAAAGGGAATTTCCATGTCGTTAAGGAACTTTGCTGCTTTTTCCATAACGGGCAGGTCGCTGGTGCTACCCATGATAATGCTTACGAGAGGTGTCATGAGATAAGAGGTATTTAGTGATTATAGATTGTTGATTTTTGCGATTTAAATGACGCGATGTTTCGCCCCCAATAGATATGCGCCACAGAAAATCAGTTATTGTGTTTCTAAAACCTTAAATTCGACGCACAAAGTCTAACTTTAGAAAAACAATATCTTAAATTGTGACGCGTGTTTAACCCCTTTAATAATCAGAAAGTTATATGGAGGTCAAACAGTGCTGATTTCTGGTCTTTGCAACTTACTCTAAGTGAGCCACATGCAACATGCGCCACACACGATGCCGATGAGCACGCCCCACCCTAGTCCCGCAAGTGTGTGAATGCGTAAGATGTAGCGGGCGGTGCAAACAATTCCTGTGTAAAGTATGGCAAGGCAGAGCCAAAAGAGGGGGTTGAAATTAAAGTAGAGTCCCAACACCATTAAGGCCCCAATGATGCCTCCCGCACTGGCGGCGTGGGTGCTCACCTTGAGAATGGGGTTGATGAAAAAGCAGATTAACTGAATGGCTAATGCTCCGATGATGAGGCTGAGCGTAAATTGTGGCATGCAAATCAGCATCATGATGTAAAGCAATAGGACATAGGAGAAAATGGAAAGGGCATAGGGCATGTAACGATGCTCTTGCTGGTTTAATTCTCTGTGTCGCCATCCGCTGATTTTGATATATAAAAAGATGAGTGTGCGGGGAAGTAGCGCCGTAAAGAAATAGACCATCCCAATGACGATTCCCTTGTATTCCCAAGGCAAAAGTCGCAAATGACTGAACGAAAAAACGAGCAGAAATGCAAGCACAGGGAGATAAAAAGGGGAGGTGAGGGCGGATATTAATTTAGCGCTTCTGAGCAGTAGTCGATTGTCCAAAGTTTTGTTTGTGTTGTTGTTTTTAGAACGATTAACGGGGAAAGGTGAAAGGTTAACGGTTAAGGGTGAACGTTGAATGGTTAACGGGGTGTGGCAATTTTGCGTAAGCGCTTCTCGGGGATGCCGAGTTGTTCGCGATATTTCGCCACCGTTCTGCGCGCCACGGGGAACCCTAACTTGCTCATTTCCGCTGCAATCTGTTCGTCGGAGAGCGGTTTGGTTTTGTCTTCTTCCGCCACCAGTTCTTCTAATTTCAGATGCATAAGCGGGGTGGACAGTTCTTCACCCTGTTGCGAAATAAAGGAGTTGGGGAAGAATTTCTTGAGAGGGTAGGTGCCGTAGGGCGTTTGTAGATACTTGTTTCTGATAAGTCGTGACACGACAGAGAGGTGCATTTCTAACTTCTCGTTGATGTCTCTGAGGTTCATCGGTTTGAGCAACGCCTCATCGTCATTGTTGAGGAAGAAAGCGCGTTGTTCGTGCACGATAATCCGTCCCAATTTGCGCAGTGCTACGGTGCGCATGTTGACAATGTTTATGAAATTTCGTGCAGCGGCAATTTTGTCTTGCACTAAGAGGAGTTCGTCCATCTGTGACTTGGGCAACTGCTCCTTCTTCGGACTGAGTTGGCGCACCATCTCAAGGTAGGAGGGACTTACGCAAAGTTCGGGTACATTTCCGTTGTTGAGTTCTATCGCAATGTCACCATCGTTGCTCACCATAACGAAGAAGTCGGGGACAATGGTAGGTGCGCTTGCCGAAATCCCTTCGTTAAACCCTGCACCGGGTTTCAGATTCAAGTGTTTGACCACCTGAATGACCGCATCAAAGTCAGCGTCAGAAAGGCGTAAGCGTTGGCGCAATTCCGTCCACTTTTTGTGGATGAAAAGGTCAAAATGCGTTTCCACAATCCGAATTGCCGTAGCCTTTAATTTCGGTTCTAAGGTCTTTGCCTGTAATTGCAGGAGCAGGCATTCTTGTTCGTTGCGCGCTCCAACGCCAAAGGGTTCCAAGGTTTGGAGTAACTTTAAGAGGCGTTCGAGTTGGGCAACGCTGACGTTCTTATGGAAATAGACGAAGAGTTCGTCAGAGAGCAATTCCAAGTCTTTCAGCAAGTAGCCATTGTTGTCGAGCGACCCGATAAGGTAAGTCATCACTTCGTGTTCCTCATCCGTGAGGTCGAAGTTGATGAGTTGTGCCTCGAGCGAGTCATAGAAGGTGGCGGTTTCGGTAATCAGGGCATCGTTGCTGGCATAGTCGGGGAAGTAAGTCTCACCGACGCGATTGTCAGAGATGTCCAGTCCGTCGTCATCGTTAGGGAAGTCCGTGCGTCCCTCATCATAGTCGGCGTCGCGCCCAATGTCTTCGCTTTCGCGGAGTTCTGAAGTGTCGTCAGTCTCTTCCGTGTTGTCAAAATCCTCATCCCATTCTTCGCGCGCCTCAAGTGCGGGATTTTCCTCCATTTCCTTCATCACCTGTTCCTCAAAATCCACCAAACTACGCTCAGCAAGTTGCCCTGCAGCCACTTGCTGTTTATGCTCCAACTTAAACGATTGTTCCTGTCGCTGAGTGGAGGTTTGTCGTGTGCGTTGTTTTTGAGAAAATGCCATGAAGAAGAGAAAAAGGGTAGGAGAGGGGGGAACTTAGAAGTGCTGTTTTTTCTATAGAAACGATATATCCGATAACTTCTATAGCATCTAAATCTTCTAAGTTCCCACCTGCTCGTTTACACTACAGGACAACCATTCTTCGTTTCTCGGTCAAGGGTGATGACACCAAGCGAACCGTCGAAGTTTTCAGCAGAAAGAATCATGCCTTGGCTTTCGATGCCGCGGATTTTGCGGGGCGGGAAGTTGGCAATGAAACAGATTTGCTTGCCCACGAGTTCTTCGGGTGCATAATGCTGAGCAATGCCCGAGAGAATGGTGCGGTTTTCAAGGCCATCGGCAATGAGGAACTTCAACAACTTATCTGCCTTGGGCACACGCTCACATTCGAGCACCGTACCTACACGGATGTCCAACTTTTCCCAATCTTCAAAACTTACATTGGGCTTAATGGGTTGTGCCTTAAAGTTCTTCGCTTCTTCAAGTTGCTTGAGGCGCTCATTTTCTTCTTTAATCTTTTCGAGGCGAAGCATCTGCGCGTCGATAGCATCATCTTCAATCTTCTCGAAGAGTAATGCGGGTTCGTCCAACTGGTGACCTGCAACAAGGAGGTCGGTATTACCGAGGCGGCTCCAATCAGCATTTTCCATCTTGAGCATACCGCGGAGCTTTGCAGAACTGAAGGGGAGGAAAGGTTCAAACGCAATGGCGAGGTTCGCTACAAGTTGGAGCGACAAGTGCATGATGGTCTTCACGCGCTCAGGATCTGTCTTCACCACCTTCCAAGGTTCGCTATCAGCAAGATACTTATTACCGATACGTGCTAAGTTCATCGCTTCCTTCTGTGCATCGCGGAAGCGGAAGGTGTCGAGAAGGCGTTCCACTTCTGCCTTCACGTTGGTGAATTCCTCAATCGTAGCCTTGTCAGTTTCTGTGAGTTCGCCACAGGCGGGAACTACGCCGTCGTAATACTTCTTTGTGAGCTGGAGAGCACGGTTTACGAAGTTGCCATAAACGGCTACGAGTTCGTTGTTGTTACGTGCTTGGAAGTCTTTCCACGTAAAGTTATTATCCTTTGTTTCAGGCGCATTTGCCGTCAAGACATAGCGGAGCACATCCTGCTTTCCGGGGAAGTCCACCAAGTATTCGTGGAGCCACACCGCCCAGTTGCGCGACGTAGAAATCTTATCGTCCTCGAGGTTCAAGAATTCGTTAGAGGGCACATTCTCGGGGAGGATGTAAGAACCCTCAGCCTTGAGCATCGTTGGGAATACGATGCAGTGGAAAACGATATTGTCCTTACCGATAAAGTGAAGGAGGCGCGTATCTTCCTGCTTCCACCACTTTTCCCAGTCGTTGGGGAGCAACTCTTTCGTATTCGAAATATAACCAATGGGAGCGTCAAACCAAACATAGAGCACCTTGCCCTCAGCTCCCTCAACGGGAACAGGGATACCCCAATTCAAGTCGCGCGTTACGGCACGGGGGCGAAGGCCCAAGTCTAACCAACTCTTACATTGGCCATACACGTTGGGGCGCCACTCTTTGTGGTCTTCCAAAATCCACTTCTCGAGCCATTCTTGGTAATCGTTGAGCGGAAGATACCAATGGCTTGTGGGGCGTTTTACAAGTGCGTTACCCGTAGCGGCATTGTAGGGGTTGATTAACTCTTCGGGTGAAAGCGTAGAACCACACTTTTCACACTGGTCGCCATATGCGTCTGCGGCATGGCAACGTGGGCATTCGCCCTTGATATTGCGGTCGGTCAAGAACTCCTTCGCTTCTTCATCATAGAATTGTTCTGACTCGAGTTCTACAAACTTACCCGTGTCATAGAGTTTGCGGAAGAAGTCTGAGGCATGCTTCTTGTGCGTGTCGGAAGTTGTGCGAGAATACACGTCGAAGGAAATGCCGAAATCGGCAAACGAGTCCTTGATCAAGTTATGGTAGCGGTCGACCACCTCTTGCACGGTGATGCCTTCCTTTTTTGCACGGATGGTTACGGGAACCCCGTGTTCGTCAGACCCACCGATGAACAACACTTCCTCGCCCTTCAAGCGAAGATAGCGTACGTAGATGTCGGCAGGCACATACACACCTGCGAGGTGACCAATATGAATACCTCCGTTGGCATAAGGCAAGGCGGAAGTAACCAGTGTTCTTTTAAATTCTTTCATATCGCGATACTTATTATTTACATTTCCTTGCAAAGTTACGTTTTTCGCCCCAATCATCGACACCCAGCGCTGTTTTTCTTTGATTTTACGCCCCTGAAACCGCAAAAACACGCGTTTTTTACAGGTTTAATGGGGTGGGGGATAGACTTCGAAAAAATAAAACCTTTAATAGGAAAAACAAAGTCTTACTTACGGCGCACAAAGAGTAACTTACGGCGCCGAAAGTAAGACTTAAAAACGCCCTTTTCCAATGTGCGAATTTATATGTCATTTTCAGCGCATATTTTACGCCTTCAATTTTTGCCTCCTCCTTAAAATTTCCTACTTTTGCACCGTAAAATCTTAAAAAGTGTTATTTCTATGACTCAGAGAAAAGTACGTGTGCGTTTCGCACCCTCGCCTACGGGCCCTCTTCATATTGGTGGTGTGCGCACAGCGCTTTATAATTACCTCTTTGCGAAGCAGCATGGAGGCGAATTCGTGTTCCGTATCGAAGATACTGACTCTAACCGCTTCGTTCCCGGCGCGGAAGAATATATCATCGAAGCCTTTGAATGGCTCGGTCTTAAGTTTGACGAAGGCGTAAGCTATGGCGGTAACTACGGTCCCTATCGCCAGTCAGAGCGTCGCGACATTTACAAAAAGTATGTCGATGAACTCTTGGCAAACGGCAAGGCGTACATCGCTTTTGACACTCCCGAAGAACTCAATGCGAAGCGCGAGGAAGTAGAAAACTTCCAGTACGACGCCAAAACCCGCCTCAGCATGCGCAACTCTCTTACGCTCTCTGCGGAAGAAGTGGAAGCGCTCATTGCTAAAGGTGAACAGTATGTAGTGCGCTTCAAAATCGAACCTGGTGAAGACGTAGTTGTAAACGACCTTATTCGCGGTCGCGTTGTGATTAACTCTTCTATCCTTGACGATAAGGTGCTTTACAAGAGTGCTGACCAACTTCCCACGTACCACCTTGCCAACATCGTTGACGACCACTTGATGCTCATTTCTCACGTCATCCGTGGCGAAGAATGGCTCCCCTCTGCGCCCCTTCACGTGTTGCTCTACAAGGCTTTTGGTTGGGAAGATACAATGCCTGAGTTTGCACATCTGCCCTTGCTACTCAAGCCCGACGGCAAGGGAAAACTCTCGAAGCGTGACGGCGACCGCCTCGGCTTCCCCGTATTCCCCTTGGAATGGCATGCCGCAACGGGTGAAGTAAGTTCGGGTTATCGCGAAAGTGGTTACTTACCCGAAGCCGTAATCAACTTCCTCGCCCTCCTCGGTTGGAACCCCGGAGACGACCAAGAAATCCTTTCGCTCGACGATATGGTGCGCCTTTTCGACCTCGCCAAGTGCTCAAAGAGCGGTGCGAAGTTCGACTACGTCAAAGGTCAATGGTTCAACCGCGAATACTTGCAGAAGGCGGACGACCTCACCCTCGCGCCCACACTTGATGCTATCCTCCGCGAGAACGGCATTGAAGCGCCCATCGAACGCGTGGCGCAGGTGGTAGGTATGATGAAGATGAAGAAGATTAACTTTATCAAGGAACTCTGGCCCCTCTGCGACTTCTTCTTTGTGGCTCCCACAAAGTTTGACCTCGAAGATAAGTTTGTACGCAAGAACTGGAAGGAAGGCGCTAAGGCAGAAATGCAACAACTTCGCGCTATCCTTGCCGACCTTGAGGATTTCACCATCGAACCTATGCGTCAGGCGGTAGATAAATGGGTAGAAGAAACAGGGGCTAAGCCTTGGAACGCATGGCGCGTTGTGCTCGTAGGCGAAGGTAAGGGTCCTGACATGCACGAACTCTCTGAATTCCTCGGCAAGGAAGAAACGCTCCGCCGCTTTGACTTTGCGTTGGAACAATTGCCTTAAATTTTAGGTTGTAAGGTTATGAGGTCGCTTCGCTTAGAGGTTTTAAGCGCTATGCAGACCGAATGGAAACCTCAAAACCTTAAGACCTTACCCCAAAAAACGTTATGAGGTCACTTTGCTTAGAGGTTTTAGCGCTATGCAGACCGAATGGAAACCTCAAAACCTTAAGACCTTAAAACCTCAAAACC
>CALFGU010000098.1 GCA_937877685.1 uncultured Prevotella sp. | reverse complement strand
TTTTTTTTCGTACTATTTTTTTCTAATTCATTAAATAATTTCTCTTTACTATATTCTTGTGAATATTTATCTAAAGTAGCTAATTTTATTTCAGTTGTATCTATATCGATTTTTTCTCCAATTCAATCATAATATTATTTTTATTTTCTTCTTATACTATATATCACAAATACACTTTTTTCTCAACATCTTGTCAAAAAATAAAGTTTTAAAAATAATACTTATAAATTTGTGTGTAAAATGGTCGGTAAATCAAATTGAATAATGTTATATATCGACAAATAATAAAACTTCTCTATTCAACTTATTTCAACACTTTCATAGATTATATTCTCTTTCAAAAGTGGGTAGTAAAATGGGTAGTAAAATAAACGCCAAACTATTGATATTTTAATGTTAAACATTAATATTTTGTCACTACCAAAATTACTGACAAAATTTTCATCATAACATTTTGCTATAAAAAGTGGCATAAAACAAAGAAAAATCCCCGAAATCTGAACGATTTCGGGGTGTGGAACATGGTGACCCGTACGGGACTCGAACCTATTTTGCAAACCCCAAACCCATTGAAAATCAAGGATTTTTTGGAGTTGTCAGTAAAAAGTCAGCAAAAATGTTTTTAGTGCCGTTCGGAGCAAAACTAATAATATAGCCAAAGGGGACTTTTGTCAAGTCCCCTTTGTGTTAGCTTGCCCGGTTTTCCAATGCTTTAATGCGTTCGTTTTGCCGCGTTTCCTCGCGCTCTAACAGGGAAATTCTTTCTTGGTGTCCGTTGTGCGCCCTTACCTCTCTGGTAAGTTCAGAAATCTTTTCGTCCGTGACCGCTTGGTATCTTTCAAGTTTGGCATCGAGTTTCTGGTCTGAAATCTCGCTTTGCTTATCTAACTTGGCGTACAACTCTTTAGCCGAAGACCGGGAGATGATAAGTTGTGCAATAACGGCACACGCCCCGGTGATGATGGCAACGATAATAGCATCGCTCACATCAAGCACCCCCTGTCCAAATGCGGATGCCCGTGCCGTTGTGGTAGTATACGGGATGCTCAAGAGTCAGTTCAAATGCGGTGGAAGATGTTGCAACGCCAAGAAAGATATAAATCTTTCCGTCATTGGATGACGGGAGTGCTTGCACGAACGGTGTCGTGCTGTCGATGGTGGCACTTCCATCCGTCTGCGGATTGCAACACAAGTAAATTGGTTTCCATTCGGTAAGGACATAGTTTGGGGACTTTTGAAATGAATAACCAATAGTTATCCCGGAGTACTGTTGCCATTGGTAGGAGGCAGACGGCCTACTCCCGGTGTCAACGCTTGCCGTTGTCCCGTAATATACAATCCGTCCGAACGGGTCAATCGGGTCTTGGCAAGTCGTTCTCGCCGCCGTTCCGTTCGTGCTTGTGCTGTTGTTTGCCGGGACATAGCCCAACCCGTCAGCAGAAGTAAAAAGCAAACGATAACGGTAAACGGTGCTTTTCATCGGTAGGGACAATGCGTTTGTACGGACTTGATAGCCGATGGTATTGGTGTTGCTATCGTAGCCGTAATAGAATACCCACGCTCCTGCTCCGCTGTTTCTTGTGCTGTCGTAGTAGAACAGGGCGGTTGTTGATGCCGAAAAATGTGTGGTTATCTGTGAGTTTGCCGCCGTATTGTAGTGGATGCGCTTTGCCCCAAGACCGTTTACATTCAAAGTGCAGTCCGCTTTGCTTGCGACAACATTGTTCTTCACAAGAACACACAGACCGTCATACAACTCCGTAACGCCCGGAATGGTTACGGTGAAAGCAGTTGCGGTGCTTGTGCCGTCTACAACGCCATAAGGAAGGCCGTTGGCGCAAGTAGCATTTCCTCCGACAGCCGGGGACAATGCGTATTTGGTCGAGTCTGGCAACGCTCCGACATCTGCCGCCGTCGACGGGATGGTTGGCTTGTTCTGGAGGTCGTTGTAATCGGTAGTCCCCGGCGCACCCTGTTCGCCATCCATCACGGAAAATGTCTGCGTTCCGTTCTTGTCTGTCACGGAAACGGAGTGACCTCCCGTTATTTCCGTCACGGAAATCGTGGGCGAAACGCCATCCTGCCCGTCCTGTCCGTTTTGACCGTCTTGCCCATTCTGTCCATCAGCACCACGGGGAACGCCGATAGTCAGCAACGGCTGTTCAATCGTTCCGCTTATGTTTGCCGTAGCGTCAGACCCGGCAGGAAGTGTGGTTGCGGTAGCAAAGATTTCGGGGGTTCTCCCCGTTTGACCGTCATGCCCGTCAGCACCGTCCATGACATCAAAGGTATGGTCACCGTCTTCGTCTGTTATGGTGACGCGATGCCCACCCTCGATGTCCTCAACGGAAACAATGGGGGAAAAGCCGGGGTCACCTTGCCGTCCGGGGGTCGGTATTCTCTCCGAGTTCTGCATATCAGCGGATACGGATTGGCTGTTTATTTTGACACCAACGGTTTGCGGGGAAAAGTTTGCGTATAATGTCACGCCTTATCCACCACCTTAAACGTGGCCTCACGAATGATATTGCACATGAACGAGCCGGACTGATACCAATCGAGGGAGTAGACATACGCCCCAACCGGGAACAACGCACTTTCGGCCTCCGTCAGTCCAAGGTTTACCGTGTTGTTCTGAATGTTGGTAAAATCTTTTTCAAGAATCGTATCACCGTTAGGCTTGTCCTTGAAAGTGATTTTAACCGAATCGCTTGCGGCAAATGTCGTGCCGCTAATGGTGACGGGCAGTTGGATACCAAAATCCCCTTCCGTCATTGTAAGGTTTTGTGCGTTCACTTGCCACATATCAATTCTCCTATGCGTTAACGTGCGTCTTCCAGAAGAATGTCGATGATTTCACCCATCGTTTTGTTGTTTCCCTGCGCCATAATTTGGAGCAATTTATAGGTGTCTTTATCGACATCAACCGTTATGCTCACCTTTTCGTCCGGTTTCTGTTCGACAGGCTCTTGCGCCACCACAAGCGTGATATCACAGGCGTGGATGGGGGAGCAGATGTCCCGGTTTTGCGCCTCGTTCATGCCAAGGACAACCCTATCGCCCTTAACGGAACTAACGTACCATCTGTCCGTGATGCAGGAAATTTTAATGGACTGTCCCTTGTACCAACGTGCGCCGGGATTGATGGTAACGAGGTCACCAACCTTAAACTCATGCGTGGGCGTAGGCTCTGGCGTGGGTGTCGGAGTCGGCGTGGGCTGAACATCCTTGGAGGCGTAGTCCGGGATGCCGTACCCCCAGATGTAGGCGTACCCAACCGGGCAAGTGTGCCTACCAACCGTGTTCTGGAGGTCGTAGTAATAGATTTGCTTTCCTTTGACCTCGGTGACGATGCCAACGTGGTTGATGGAGGACATCTTCGTGCCAGTACCAAAAAATATCAATTCGCCAATTTCGGGGACACGCTTTCTGTCCTGTACCCCGCACCCGATAGCGTCCATGTTCTGGTACAATCTCCATGCGGCGCACTCCGGGGGAACGATATCCGTCCAACCCAACTTCACGAACACGGCACTCGCATAGGTGGCGCACATCAAATCGGAGTCCCACTTGACGATGTATCCACGGGGGTGTGGGAGGTAGGAATTATAGATTTCGGCTACTTCCTGCCTTTGCCCCTTCATCTGAATGGCGGTCTGAACCGCCGTCTGTCTTGCAATCACAGATGGTTCTCCTTTCGGTATTCGGCGGTGCTGATGCCGATGAGTGCGCCAATGAGGGTACAGACAACGTTTGCGACTTGTGATACCTCGTTAATCCACTCCCAAGAAAAGATGTTTCCAAGCGCAATAAATGCGCTAGCGAACGCCGGGATGCACACAAGACAAAGCCATTTCAAAATGTCGTATGCACGGTCAGAAAGTTTCATGTTTTCACCCCTTACGAAACAGTAACGTTAGAGTTTCCAGATGCGCCAAGCCAAATCATGTACATATAAACGGCAGAGGAGTTTGTGATTTTGAGTACGCCAGTCGTGGCGGTATCAAATGTAACAACACTTGAAGAAAGGACAGGGACACAAGAGATTGTCCCGGTTGAGCCGCCGTGAACGATGTACAATCCATTTCTTGCCGCCGTACCGGAACTCACGAACAACAGTCCACGATTTGTACCGCTTGTGATGGTCACGCTTACCGTCCCCGTGCCGCCCTCTCGGACAACCATTCTGTGCGCCGCATCGGTATCACTTATTGCTCCGATGTCTGCCGGGGTAGTGCCAGTCGGTAGTGCGCCCACATCCGATGCAGACGGCATCTTATGAACATGGTCTGCTCTTGCGGCACTTGTGCTTGTCCCTCTTGATGCAGTCCCAAGGTTGGCGGGTGTTCCGCTTGTGGCAAGCGCACCAACCGCCTTTGTGCCATTAATCGTCAGCCCTCCGGCAAGGACTTCGTTTCCGTTCCAGTCCAGAGTTCTTGCGTTAGCCCGTGCGTTGTTTGCTGTGCCGTTTCCTACGATTTCAACATAGTCGTTGTTTTGGTCTTCTACGTTGTACTTTCCAAAGACGAACTGGTTATTACTGCCGACCTTATTGTTTTCTCCGAAGCAAGCCGAAAGACTGCCCGTTGCGCTTATTTGGTTTCCGTCACCAAAGGCGATTGAAGACGAACCGTCAACCGTGTTCCCGTATCCACCCGGAACGGCAGACCATGCGCCAGATGCCGTATTGTGTTGACCACCGCCCACGGAAGAATAAGACCCACTTGCGGTATTTGATGCGCCGCCACCAACGGTGGCGTTTGCGTTGCTTGCCACGTTGTTCTGACCGCCGCCAATGGAAGAAGAACCGCCGCTTGCCTCATTGTTGTTGCCGCCAGACACAACGGCGTAAATGCCGCCGACATCTGCATCTTTTCCCCCGGCAATAGACCATGCTCCGATATTGGTGTTTTGTTTTCTTTTGCCAATTTCGTAATGGTAAAACTCGGAAGAGGTTTCGTAGCTTATCGAAACGGCATCTCCGTTTGCGGGAGCGGTTGTGAACTGCACATAGTTGACCGTTTTTGTTATGCCGGATGTTATTACAGTTCCGTTTACTTTGACGGAAATAGAACTTGTGCTTGATGCCGCAGGAGTAAAAGAAAATCTCGTTGTTATTCCATCGCCAGTATATGTTCTTGTGATGTGCGCTATGCCAGAAGCATCCCGCAAATCCCCGGCGGCAAAATAAACATTTCCGTCTTGGTCGTACAGTTCAAACGAATTAAAGTCTAATTCTGCGTGACCATCGGATGGGTCACCAAGAATAATCCCTGTTGAGTCATACGTTGCTACCGCCACCCCGTTGTTATAAAGCGTAATGCCCGTATCGTTGAACGTTGCAATAACGTTGCTACTGGCATCCACAATCGTAACATTCTGTGCCGTTACATCGTTTGCGGTAAGGTAGTTGATGATTGCCGTGTTAATATCTGCCCAATCGACTTTCAGCTTATCAATCCGCACAATGTTACTCGCCAGATTAACAATCTCGTCCCGGTACGATGTCCCATAGTCCCCGTCATACGTTTCACGCCCGGTACACTCCACCGTTGCGCCGTCCATAGTGACCGTCATGGACATTACAAGCGTGTTGAATGACACGCCCTGTGCATCCTCAACAGCAATAATGTCCCCGGCACGGAACGGATTGTCAAAGCGGAACAACTGTATACTGCACGGTCTGTATGCGGGCAAAGCGGAAAGAACGTTGTACAAGGTCTGCGCCACGGTATCAAGCGTTGCCGCAGATGCCCCGGACAGGAGCAAATTATCCCGGACATTGTACATATTCCCGGTTGCGGCAGACGGATAAATAGCCGCCGCCCCCTCTACTTCTGGGGGAAAGACCGCCACGCCGTCCACGGCACTCACGGCAAAGTCCTTGTAGTCAAGCCCGTCCTGCTTGTACGGCACATAGGTAACGCCGCCGCTACTGCCGCTCTGCTTATACACTTTTTTGCCGCTAACTACTGAATACCACCCAAAGCAGATGTCACCGCTTGTATCGGCATACACATACTGCCCGGAAATCTCAGCCGCCCACGCCACCACTTGTCGGCAACTCACGCCGGAGGCAGAAAACTCTGCAATACTTGTAGACCCAAGCGTGGGGTTATTACCGAAAGTCACACCCGCCACCGTTGCCACTTCGGACAAAAGGGCGTTCAAGGTCATTGGAAAACTGGACTGGATGCTTTCAAGCTGTTCCGAAAAGTCCGCTTCAAGCAGGATGACGCTGTCATACGCCACAACGGTATAGGAGTTTTTGCTCGGAACGCCCGGTGTCGCGATAAACTTCCCAACGAGCGTATCAACGCCGTTTCCGTCCGTCTGGTAGTAGGTCAAAACTTCACCAACCGCCGGGGCATCGGACTGTGTGCCATACGCAGTAAACTCGATTGAACTCGCAACCGCCGCGCCAAACCGCAAACATTCATCGGTGTTGACCGACTCTTTAAACTCGCACGATATGATGTTTGTGATTTGGGTGCTATCGGCTCTCAAAATTTTGTCGGTCATATTACTTCTCCACTACATGGATTTCAAAGTTAACGTACACCGCCTCGTTATACGCAGACGAATAGGAATAAAACTCATAATTGCTCTCGCCAACGTAGGCATCCATAGTCTTTACTGCCCCTTGGTCGAGAAACTTGAACGTGAACTCCTTGCCTTGCATGAGGTTCATCATGTACGCCAACTCTGTCTTCGTGATTGCGTTGTACTTGAGAAACACCTTGCGGACATCCCGGCGCACCCAGTCGATGTGCATCACGCCGGACTCGTCCCGCCCAGAGGCACTACCGACCACGTTGGAGTGTTCCACCTTGCACGGGGTGGAGGGGATGTAGATGTGCGAACTCCCGACCATCCAGTAACCCTGTGTGTCCAGTTTGTTTATCGTCACTATCTACACCCCCTTATCCCATAGACATCATCGGATTTGACCCGGAGCGGAACGTTTCACGCCGATTGCGCTGAACCATTTTTCGATACACAACATCTCCATCGAGGAGAATATCGCGGTCATCGGAATTTTCGGCAAGTGCGCGGCTGAAAGCGGAGTACAGAGCATCTGCCATAGAGCCGCCATCGTTGCTGTCGGACGCTTTCGCAAGTTCTCTCACAAGCCCAGATGCAACCATGCCTACCCACTCGGTGTTGCGCTCCAACGGAACGATTGCCTCTTTTCCGGCCTCTCCAACAACGCTATTGCCGAATAGCGTAGCTTTGTCAACGATACCGCCTTGTGCGTAGAACGATAGTTTAGGCCACGGGATGCTCATGGAAATGTATTTTCCAAGCACCGTAAAGCCCTTTGTTTCCCAACCCCATTCAAAATGGAATTTGGGGAACGTGATGCTTTGCAAGCCCTCTTTGATTGCCTTTACAGCATTAGTGCCAAGCGTTTTCCACTTTTCCCATGTGAACCACGGTGCGACATACGTGTCCCACCACGTTTTGATGGGGCTGTGACTCCCAAGAGAAAGCGAACTTTTCAGCCAAGAAAATGCGTTTGCACCGATGTTGTGCCACTTTTCGTATGTGAACCACGGTTTAATGGTTCCGTTGTACCAATTCTTTATTGGGTCGAGAGTAAATGTCGGAAAACTTACCTTGATGCCGTATATAATTTTTTTGCCAACGCTTACCCACTTTTCGGCAGAAAGCCACGGTTTGATTTTTTCTGTATACCAATTTCCGATGGCGTTCACCGTCAGTTTGATTTTCGCGCCGCTTTCTTTGAACGAGCTTACCAAAGGCGAAATTATTTTCTTTTTAACCCAATCAGAAATGTTCGACATCCCTTCTGTAATGCCGGACTTTATTTTTGAAACGAACTTTTTGCCAAAAGCTACAATGTTGTCCCAGTTTGCGGCAACAACGGAAGCAAGCCCCGCCGCCCCCGCCATAATAAGCCCAACGCCAAGTGGGATGTTTCCCGCGAGAAGGGCAAAAATACCGATGACGAGAGATGATGCCGCAACAGTTGCGGTTGCCTGTCCAAGTGGGCCTTGAAGCTGTTGGCTTATCGCGTCCCAGTTCACGGAAATCGCTTGTACGCCCTTATATCCAAAGTAGGCCATAAGACCAAGACCAAGGGCGAAGTTTCCCATGACCAATGCAACAACGCCGATAGTAAAACCGAAAATATCTACAAGCAGTTGCACGGCCTCAAGGTTTTCTCTGATAAACTCGGCGATTTTCCCAAGCGCACTGCTTTCCTCAAATTCTTGGAAGTTAAACATCTCACCATAGTTTGTGGCAGACGCGCCTCCACCGCCTCCCGCGTTTTCTTTGGGGAGTCTATTCAATTCATCGAACGGGGCGAGGTACTTCAACGCCTCTTTAGCCGCATGACCCGCTCCTGCCGCCGCATCTCCAACAGCGTCTATACCGTCTGCCGCCTTATACCACCCGCTCTTTCCTTGAAGTGCCGACCAAACCATAGAAAGCGCGGATGCCAGTTGCGTGATGTAACTGATAATGTCGATGATGATGGGAACGACAATTTGAAACAGTTCGCCAAACGCAGACCCCACTTGGTTTTTCATCGTAAGGCTTGCGTTTTTGACGCTATCCATTGCCGCCGCAAACGGTGCGCCAACCGCTTTGCTATATTCATAAAAGTTTGTTGCGCCCTCTTTTATTGCCTCCGTGATTTCTTTGATAATTGTTCTAATAAACCGATAAAATGCAATTCGCTTCAACGAAGACACAAAGTTGTTCATCGGCTTGGCGGCTCGTTTTGCAGAATCTCCAACTTCCTTAATGCCGTCTGCCGCTTTTGCAAGTGCCGATTCTGTAGATAGAATTTGCCCTTGGATAGACCAAGCCTTATCTAAATTCCCAGACTGAAACGCATCGTCAAGCGCAACCCCAAGAGAGTAAAGTTTTGCCTTTAACACATCAATTTTGCTTGCGTTTTTAATGGTTTCTTGCAACGCCTCTGAAAGCGGGGCTAACTCTTTCTTTGCCTTTGCTCCAATATTGCCAAAATTAGACTTGCCCGATGCGGCAGAAAGCGCACTTGTAAGTTTATTTAGGTTTTCAATTAGGGTTTCGATGGACGCAGATGCCTCGTCAGAACTTCCCTTAATTGTGAACTCAATCCCGTTAAGGGACACATCCGGCATTGTCATCCACCTCCTGTTCCGCAGTTTTTTGTTGCCGCTTTCCCTTTTGTGCCTTTGCGAAAGCCGCCACTCGCTCTTTGATATGCTCATAGCGTTCTCGCTGTTCCCGCTCTTCCCGCGCCTCTACATCTTCCTTGAAAATGTCGTATGGTTCTTGCGGGTATGGCTTTGGTCTTGCCTTGCTAAAGGCTTTAATGTACGGAGCAATGTCTATGATTGCTTCGTAGATATACATTCCTTGCAACCACGCAATATAGTTTTGTTCCGCAAGAGAAACCTTCTTTGCTTGGCGAAACATTTTATGCGCGTAGACATCCCCGTCCCAATACTGTTCGTAGGTCATGCCCATTGCCATATAATGCGGACACAAGTCTTGAAAAACGGTCATTAACGGCAAAGGGAGAGCGGCGTTTTTGCCGCCATCTCTCCCCATTTCTTTGGACTGTGAATTGCCGTTTAACTCATAGTCCAGTTCGCGTTTCCCGCGTCTTCGCCATCATCGACAAGGGCATTGACGGCCTCCGCGTACATCTCACCGACCGCAGTAACAAACCCCTGTTTGTCGCGAATCCACGCATAGATTTCTTCGGTCTTTGCGCGGGTGATGTTCTTGTGATGCCGAATAAACGCCCAGTACACCAGTTTTGGAATCATCAGCGCGGGTTTTTCAGACATTTGCTCAAGGACAAACCCGTCCTCGTTTGCCTGTCCCGCCGTCCGCAGAGTGTACTCAAGCGTGTACGGCTTATCCTCATACTCAAACGTGATTTGCTTACTCATCTCATGCTCCTTGTCGATATATTAAATTGAATTAGGTAAAGGACATATCGGTCGTGGGGGTAACGTGAATCTGCATCTCACGCGCATCGTCCACGCCCTTGCCAACGATACCGACATTAATCATGCCCTTGAACGCCCACTTGCCGTCCGTGCCAGAGGGAACGACAGAGCCGCCGCTGATAGACCCGCCAAACCAGATGGCGAGATACTGCTC
>CALFGU010000097.1 GCA_937877685.1 uncultured Prevotella sp. | reverse complement strand
CCCCCTGTCGCGCGTGACATGTCACGCAGTGCTTATATAAACATAATTTGTATTGTTTAAATAGAGTATTTATATTTCTTACAATTAAAGTTTAATATTGTATTTTTGTTGTAAATTTGGTGTGATTAAACAATATTTTATGGAAGTCATACATATATACAAACAATCAGATTTGGACGAAATAATTCATTCTGGAGTTATTTCTTATGATACGTATATACATGGAACTGAAGACATCTGCTTAAATAACATTAAAGTTATTGAGGGGTATTTAGGTTTTTCCGACGTACGTAGAATTAACCTATCTGATATAGAGGAAATAAAGGGGGATTTGTGGGTTAGTACTTACTCTTCAGTACCTGATGATATTATATTGTCAAATTTAAAGATTGTTAGAGGTTCTGTAAATCTAAATTATACTCCATTAAAAGACTTAGGATGTTTAGAGTATATTGGCGGAAGTTTGTCTTTAAGGGATACCGATATAGAAAATTTAGGGAAGATTTCCTTTATTGGTGGAAGTTTAGTATTGCCGTACAGATTAAAAACAAATATTGATTTATCCACTATAAAAATCAATGGGAAGGTTAGATTCTTTAAACCCTCAAAGTCAACAGCGTCAAAGCAAGATTCCAAACGAATAGGTGTCTTCCCCTCTGAAATACCTATACCATTAATTAATATTAAGAATAAGTATGGATACGTTGAAAACTATATAGAAAGACTTTCTGATGCAAATACCGAGCAGAAAGCCTTCTTTGAATATTTCAAAAATAGTTTTTATAGTAATAAGATTATAGATGTCAAAACATTTATAGAATATCCAACCTTTTTACTTCAAAGTATGGTTGAGAATGATGTATGCCCGATGAGTAGTTGGATAGAAGACTATAATAAATTGGTCGAAGCATATCCAGAACTAAACGGTTATGGATATAGACATTGTAAATTCAAGAGTAAAAGATATGATGTTGCATGGGAATTGTATAGAAGGATGACATACATATCTGTTTCAGAGGTTGGATTCTATGAAGAAAAGTTGTCTAAAAGATTGTTTAATGCTGATCTACTTCTTAGAGTTTCTGGTGCTGTGCAATTATCATCATGGGGCAAACAATATATAAATGAAATTACCCCATATATAGATGAAGTTTTGATAGAGTTTGAACAGCAATGGAAGCGAAGATTTTTGCAAGTATTTGTTGATAAATCACTTAATACAAAAGGTGAATATGAGTACTATAAGCAATTTTATGTGTCAGAAGCATTTTATTACGAAGTGAATAAGTGGGAATATGGCAAATATCTTCCTGAAAATTACATCAAACTACTTCCCCATATCGCAGAAAAGGCAATAATCCAGCAATGTAAAAAAATAACAATAGAGGCAGAAGATAGATACCGAGAATCTATCGGAATGAATAAAATCGGTGAGTATTGGAGAAGTGAAACAGAGTTATACTATTCAATAAAGTTAGCTTTTAATAACACCGAAGTAAAGCAACATCATTCCCCAAAGTGGTTAGGTAGACAACACCTTGACATTTATATTCCTGAATTCAATATTGGAATCGAATATCAAGGAGTCCAACACTATCGCCCTGTTGATTTCTTTGGCGGTGTAGAAGCATTTGAAAAGGGACAAGAAAGAGATTTACGCAAGAAAAAATTGTGTGATGAACATGGGTGCCATATAGTATACGTTAATGAGGGATATAATTTAAATGAAGTTATTGAAAGAATAGCATTGATAATAAAAAACGAATATTCAAAAACTTGCTGATAAAATTTCAATTTGCAATAACAATCGGAGCTATAATAATCAACGGAGGGAATACCTCCGTTTTTTTGTGTCGGTGCGTGACATGTCACGTATAGTCTCCCCTCGTTTTTCTCTTTTTTATATAAGACTCATTTGGTAAAAACTTTTCTAAAATCTCGTCTTTTGTTCGTGAAAAATTTGGCAGTTTAAATTGTTTTATTTGTCCAAAATATTGTATTGAAAATACTTTTTTATGCGAAAACATTCCTCTATTTTTGTAGGCATGATGAACAATGAAAATTTTAATACAGAGAAACGCTCTGAATCTGTAGCTCAAACAGTTGAAGCTACACTTAATGACCTTAAAAATAGTGTTGAACCCTCTAAGTTGGAAATGAAAAATGTGCTGTTTGCAGGAGTAAACTCAGATGAAATTGAGAAGATGATTGAGAAATACTCAGTGAAACCTCCATTAAATCTAATAGATGAGAACGAATTTGATTTGTATACTAAAGGCCATTTTAATCAAGCCCTTTGTGCCGCGGTAATGTCATATCACTCAGATTGTAAGATATCCGCTCCGTTATGGTGGTGCTATCGTTTTATCCCTTTAGCTTATAAATTGGCTGCACAGGCTTTGCACGCTAAAGATTTGATGTTAATAAGTAGGAATTTGAAACGTGAAGCACGATTTTACGAAGTACAGTCGTATAGTAGCAAAAAGAAAGAGTTTTCCCCTCGCTCTAAAACCGACCCCTATAGAGAGTCAATAACGATGGGGATGGTAATATATATGTTGAAAGCTACGCAGCGCGCAAAAAATGATTTCCTCTTCAGTCACGCTCTTAAATGTTTGGAGCTGGAGTATTCAAAAAGGTCTTTGGTACCATCCTTTCTGCCCTATATTTCTCATGCTTTTTTTGATTTGGCGAATTTTGTTCAGCAGGTTAATATTACTTCACCTACAGAAGGAGATAATAATAAGGAGATTCGAAGCAAAGTTGAAGAAGCACCGATAAAAGCACCAACTAAACCCTTTATTTTCCATAGTTTAGAAGAAGAAATCAAGCAGGCGAAGATAGTCAATATGTTTCTTGACACTTTGAACTTACCCAATCGAAGAATAACCAAACAGAGCGACAATAAAATGCTTGCCATAGTCATGTACTTTGATTATTGGTGGTACTATTTAAACGTATATAGGAAAACTCCTACTATAGTTGCACTACGAGATTTCTTTTTGACGTATTGTCGTTTTACTCCTCACAATGGTAAAAAGGAGTTATCTATAGAAACCGTAAAAACGGCTATAAGTGAGCAAAGAAATATTAAGGATAAGAGACTTGAAAAAAGAAAACCAAAAAACTATAATACTTTCCCCGATTTGTGGGATGAGGTTAAAGAAATTATTAGACAAAATAAATAATTAACCTGTTGTTATTTAGGACGTTCCGAAAGGGATGTCCTTTTTTTGTACTTTATTTAATTTATCCCTTTGTGGTACTTTTTTATGTACTTTTTGTGCGCAGTATTTTTGCACTCGTTAATGATTCTCTCGCATACTTAACACAACCCTCGTACTCCATTATATATATTGCGCAAGGTGGAAAATGAGACAAGTGGAGAACTGTTAGAGAAAAATATGTTTCACCCCATATTAAATAGATCTATATGGAAATTCAACTTACTCGTTCGGACTATCAGAAGAACGGTTTAGAGGACTATGCGCAAGGCATGGTAAGTATGCAACACTACAACTGCGAACAGGCTATTCGCAAGTTTTTTCAGAAGGAACTGGATGAAATCCTTAAACTGCTCGCAGTTTATAATTCACGCGAACTGCATTTAGAACTTGCCAAGCATTTAGATGAGATGCATAAGGCGGTTGAAGCTGAAAAAGCGAAAATCCTCAAGCAAACTGTGTAGACAATTACTAACCTGACCAGTAGGGCGCACGTGGTGTGCGCCCCCTACGAGTCAGTCAAAAAAACAATTTTATGAACACAGAAACTTCAATTATGAACAACACAAATCTTAAAACTATGACAGACATGAACTCTTACACTTACAACCTCACAGTTACCTTTCACGCCGATAAAAGTTTTGAAATCCACCTCCCACAAGATGTGTTTGATATACTCTTGGATAATGGCATCATTGATGAGGGGAAGACGAAGGGTAGTTATGGAGCGAATGCCTCTGACCTAACCGTAGCGTTCAAACCCTATGCACCTGCCGACCCTGCTAAAGCACTCGTGAAGAAGAAAACTGAGATTGGGGCATTCACGAATGTTGAAGAGCTGAAAACGAAGATTCGCATCACCTCTGCATTGCCGAAAAACCTCACCAACGAGCAAGCGCAACGCCTTTATGAGGAGGACGCACGACTCGTGGCAGACGGATTGGGAAAGGGGCTTTACAAGCCTCTCCCCATGGGCATGACTACGATGACGGTCGTAGCAGAAGATGTGAAATTATGTGCGTAGGAGGGACGCGTATGACAGGGAAAATATATTACGTTGCCCACGCACAAGATGCCTTTCTCAAGTCCCTCACGCCCGAACTTTTCGATCTTTTCACCACTTCAAAGGACAATCAGGCGAAGATTCAAGCATTCAGACGTGGGGCGGATAAGGATAAGTCGAAAAACCTGGTGCACCTTTTTTACTTTCAGGGGGTGAAGCATGAGGAGAAGTATGCTGCCTACCTTGCCGAATGTGGGGCGAAGAAGGTGAAGGCACGTGGTAGCAGAAATGAGGAGTTTATGCTCCCCACGGCGTGGCTCATGATTGATATCGACCATGAGGAGCGCCCTTACGACCTGTGGCAGGAGATACGCACGCGCTTGGAGGCACAGGAGTTGCTCCCCCACATGATTTTTGCCCACATCACTCCGAGCGGTAAGGGGCTTCGCCTCGTCATGGAGCGACTGCCCGAGATGATGCTTATGCCCTTTGAGGATGCCAAGTGCGCATGGTTGGAGCGTATTGCCCCAGGCAAGGTTTCCGACTCCGCTTGTAGCGACTATGCCCGCGGTTCGTTTTGCCCCTTGAAGGAGGAGATTCTCTATATCGACCGTGACCGCTTCTTCTCGCCTCCGCTCTTGCCCGAAGGGGCGGTAAAGGCTGCGGTGGCAAAGCGTGGGGTGCAACCTGTAGTGCAACCGTCGGCACTAACGGAAGGGCAACGTCGCGCGTTTCCCGACCATTATGAGGGCACGCCCTACAGCCTTATCATCGAGCGCTTGATTCCGAAATTGGACGGTTCGGTAAACGAAGGTGGGCGTCATCAATTGATTATGGGTTTGGCGGTGAATTTGCGCTACATCTGCGACAACAATCCCGAGTGGCTCGCGCAAATCATCCCCACCTTTGGTATTGAGGAGGCGGAGTTTCACCGCGTGTTGCACGACATGTGTGCGCAAGAGCGTTATCCCTATTTGCCCCGTAAGTTGAGAACCGCCATTGAGGGCACGGATACGGTGGTAGAACCCGTGTGGGAGATGCCACGCATGCCCGAGGTGTTGCCTCCTGCGCTGTCGCTCTTGGTGAAAAACACTCCCGAGCGAATGCAAGCCGCCGTGGCGATGGCTGCGTTTCCCGCATTGGGCACGCATCTCCACGAAGTGTTTTTTCGCTATGCTGACAATAAATGTTACGAACCCGCTTTTCTCAATCTGCTCATTGCCCCACAAGCCAGTGGTAAGTCGGCGGTGGACGTTCCCATTGATCTTATTATGAGCGACATAACAAAGGTGGACGAGTGCAACCGTCAGGCCGAAAATGAATGGCGCGAAAGGGTGGCAAGCATGGGGAGCAACAAGGAGAAACCATCACGACCGAAACACCTTTGCATACAACGCCTTTCGCCTAACACGACGAATGCGGCCTTCGTAAGGCGACTCAAAGAGGCGGGCGGGCGCACACTCTACATCAAAATTAACGAGTTGGAGCAGTTGCAGGGACTATCGGGCATGTCGGCACAAAAAGGTGCGGAAAACGAACTCATTAAGATTACTTATGACCGCACCCTCTACGGACAGGAGCGCGTGGGCATTGACTCCGTGAGTGAGCAAGTCATCTTGCGCCTCAATTGGAATGCATCGACAACCCCCGTCATGGCGCAAAAATTTTTCACGCTAAACGCACTCATGGATGGCACTATCTCGCGCATTACCTGTTGCACCATCCCCGTGGACGAAGATGATTGGGGCGAAGAAATTCCCGTGTTTGGCACTTACGATGCTGACTTTGAGGGGCAACTCCAACCCTCCATCCAAGCCCTTTGCCAGGCGCGTGGCACCTATACTTGCACTCCTGCCATTGAGTGGGCACGACGCACACAGCGTCTGCTCATTCAGCATGCCAAGGAGATGAATAACAAGGTGTTGGCCGACTATGTGAAGCGTGGGGTGCGCTCGGGGTTCAACCGCGCCATGTTGCTCTACATCATCCAGGGATGTCAGTGGACGGAGGAGGTGGAGGCGTTTGCCTCGTGGAGCGTGGAGTACGACCTGTGGGTGAAGTGGAATGTGTTTCACGACAAGTTCATTAAAGCCACCGAAATGGACTTCACTCTGCTGCAAAGACGCAACGCAGATGTCTTTGAAAATCTCCCCACAGAGTTTACTAAAAACATGCTCCAAACGCTACGTCAAGGGGTGCCTTCCAAAACGGTTGACGAACAGTTGCGACAATGGAAACGCCGCTCACGCATTACCTACGATGCCGACCGAGATGTGTATATCAAAAGTTGTAAAAACATCATTAACCTCACAGCGTGACATGTCACGCGTGACAAGGGGGTATTTTTATCATGAACAACAAAACCAACACAAAAGGGGGATCCGAACGGCAACCGAAATCCCGCAAATTTCGCCAATTTGGTCACCTTGCCATGTCTTACTACCCCGACCGAGGGTATAAACGCGCCGTAGCTCTTTTTCGCGAAGAACTCCGCCTTACTGGTGGACTGATGGATGCACTTGTAAAAGTGGGATACACAGAGAACAGTCGAGTCCTTTCGCCCAGGCAGGTGAGGGTGATTGAGGAATATCTGGGGGAAATGTAGAAAGGAGAAAGGGGCTGCGCGGTGGGGGGACTCTAAAAAATCTGATTACTCTGATTGCTCTGATTACTCCGACCTCTCCGAGAACTCCGAAAACGCTGACCTCTCCGAAAAATTAACAACCAATAACCATGACAAAAACTAAACTTCCGCGCGGTCTCCGCAACAACAATCCGCTCAATATTCGCCACTCTGCCTCTCGTTGGCAGGGGGTGCGGGCGGAGCAAACGGACAAAGCGTTCGTGCAATTTACTTCAATGGCGATGGGCTATCGCGCCGCTTGGCGCATCCTTGAAACGTATTTCAAGCACTTTGAGGTGCAACATAAGCCTTTTACGCCACGCAATATCATTTACCGATGGGCACCGCCGAATGAGAATGACTCTGAGGCGTATTTAAGAAGGGTGTGCCAACTCACGAACCTTGCGGGCAATGATGCGCTCGTGCGACCGAGTCTCGCAAGAGTACAGAGTACAGATTACAGAGTACAACTGCCTTGCGGGGTGGGTGTACCGCCCCCGAAGACGTCAAACTCCACAAACTCCCAAAAGTCCTTAGGATCCTCACTACCTCTCCTCAACGATGCCTACACCATCCCCGACCCTCAAGCAAAAACGAAACTCATCGACCTCCTTGCCGCCATGACCTGCGTGGAGAATGGTATTACGATGGGAGAGGTGGATAGGGGGGCGATTGAGGAAGGACTGCAATTAGTGAGTAGTTAGGAGGGAGTAGTACTTGCGGGATGAAACTCCGGATGGCGCTCTTCCCCTGTTTAT
>CALFGU010000096.1 GCA_937877685.1 uncultured Prevotella sp. | reverse complement strand
GCGTTATACAACTACTTTGGTTACGACGCCGGAGTGCGCCATCTCTATCAAGCCGATTATCCTCTCAGTGAGTGGGAAGAAATTATCTATGCCGAACTCCAGGCTGGGCGTCCCGTAATCCATGCTGGCACTTCGCTCGACGCAGGTCACGCCTTTGTGTGCGACGGTTACGATGGCGCGGGCATGTTTCACTTCAACTGGGGGTGGGGAGGTATGTACGACGGCTACTTCAAACTCTCGTTGCTCACACCTGGCGTGGGAGGCATCGGCAGTGGTTCGGCAGACGGTTACAGTGCCAACCAGCGCATCGTGATTGGCATCCAGCCGCCCACGGGAGATACGCCCTCACCATTGCCTTTCTCTGCGCTCAACTTGCAACAGAGTGGCACCAACCTTTATTGCGATTTCCAAAATCCGAATACCACTTCCGCCACGGCTCCCGTAGGTTTTGCGCTCCTTGATGCGACTGACAACATTGAGCGTCTGCTGAAGGATTGCGGCACCATGACCTTGAAGGGATACAACCTGGAACGCAACTGGGCAGGTCTCTATATGGGGCCTTACGGTGAGGTGGACCTCGCGCCCGGAGTGCACCGCATCGCCGCCGTCAGCAAAGCGCAGGCGGAAGATTACTGGCAACACGCTGGCACCAAGCAAACCTATTTCGAGGTTGAGATAGGGGAGGGCGGAGAACTCCTCAGCGCCGTGATTCATCCCATTCAGCAGATGGAAATAGCGTCGTTCGAATGCATCAGTAGCGCTGTCGTGGGCACGAATCTTACGGTGCGCGTGACGGTCAACAATCAGGGCGACGACCTTAACTCTATGCTCTATTTCTATGTCAGCGAAACCGACCGCATGGGCACTCCCGTGACGCGCATTCCCCTATTGCTTCACGGCAACACTACTTCGCATTATGACGTGTCATTCTTCCCCCGCAACGTGGGGCGCTATAACATGTGGCTGTCAAACGTGGACGACGGGGTTTCGTACATCGAAAAACGTGAAATAGACGTCATCGCAGCGCCCACACAACCTGCTGAACTCGAACTTCTCTCGTGCACCATCAACCCTCATGACGTGAGCGCAGAGATTGAGGTGCGCAACAATGGCACAGAACCTTATTACCGCGAAATAGTGGCGCACATTTATGAAGACCTCTATGGCGACGGTCTGTATTATTATCTGAAAAAAGTGGAGCAGTATGGCGAGATTCCTCCTCACGCTACTCGCACCTACACCTTCACCTTCGACGGTGTGACCGAGCGTCGCAACTGCTACATCAACATTGGTTATTACAAAAACCATACGGATGAATTTTCCACACAGTTAGGCCCGTCGCAGTATTTCACGACCGACGTCACGTCCCTCCCCAAAGTGCCCGTCTCCGTTTCAGGAAAAGGCATGACCTTCCGCCTTGACGGCACAAAACTAACCCATCCTCAGCAACCTGGCATTTACATTATTGATGGGCAGAAGCGGTGGGTGAAGTGAGTCATGAACGCAACACACTTTCTTAAAATCAAAACAAAGTGCCTTATAGTTTACAATATAAGTGTTAAATTTGCATCCGTCTCAGTCTTTGTATTTAGACTTTGAGGCGGATGTTATTTTTAGTGTAATTTTCAATTAAAACAACTATAGTTGTGCGTAAACTTCTTGTTTTTAGATTAGCGTGTCAGTGTGTAAACCGCTGTTGGAGCACATTGATGTTGTTCCTTCTGACGTTTGTTTCTGCCTGGGCAGGTCCTGTGGATAAGCAGGTGGCAAAGGCGAAGGCCTTACAGTTTTTGAAGCAACATCATTCGGAAGTGATGCTTGAGAGTGACGAACCCGCTTATGCGCCGAAGCGACAGATGGGTGGGGCAGAGAGCGTGGAGGAGACGCCTGCGTTTTATGTGTTCAACGCTGAGGGAGATGCGGGCTACGTGATTATTTCTGGTGACGACCGTACGGAAGACGTGCTCGGTTATGCCACAGAGGGAAATTTTGACACCGCAACTATGCCCGCCAATGTGGCTGCGTGGTTGGAGGGTTATGCTGACCAGATGGCGCAGTTGGCAACCTATTCGCAACAACCCTCAACCATGGACGCACGTTCTAAACAATGGGCGCCCATAGCGCCAATGATTACCACCCGTTGGAATCAATTAGAACCTTACAACCAACAATGTCCGATGCATGATGGAGAAAGAAGCGTGACAGGCTGTACTGCAACGGCCTTGGCGCAAATTATGAACTATCATGAGTGGCCCGCAACGGCTACAACGGCAATCCCTGCCTACACTACGGACCCGACGGAAATTTATTGCCCCGAACTGCCCTCGACAGTCTTTGCTTGGGACGAAATGGAAGACGCGTATGGGTATGAAGATGAAGCTCCCGCAGTGGCAGAACTCATGCTCTATTGCGGACAAGCGATACAATCGGGTTACTCTAACTCAGGAACAGGGGCAACTTTGTCTATGTCGGTCTATGCTTTGAAAACGTATTTCGACTATGACCCACGTGTAAAAAGAAGACATTTGAGAGGTTACACGGTTGACGACTGGGAAGAAATAATATACTCCGAACTTCAAGCCGGACGTCCTGTCCTTCATGCAGGATACTCCATGACAGCAGGGCATGCCTTTGTGTGTGACGGTTATGACGGAAACGGACTCTACCACTTTAACTGGGGGTGGGGCGGAGCGTATGATGGTTACTTCAAACTGGCACTCTTGAATCCGGAAACCGGACAGGTGGGGAGCGGATCGAGTGATGGTTATGCTTATGGTCAAGAAATTGTCATTGGCATCCAACCTGCAACTGGAGAACCCGTACCTACTGAACTTTTTGACCCTCATAGCGAACAATTTATTGACGATATTCTCTACAGTTTCTTCTATAACCCCAACCCCGACGTAGAAACCGCTTACGTGGGATTCGGACTGTTGGATGAAAATCTCGAACTTAAAAGCGTCTTAAAGGATTGTGGAACCATGACGCTGAAAGGGAATAATGAGGAATACGCCTACATTGGTTTGTACTTAGGACGGTATGCCGAGTTAGACCTTGCGCCTGGAACCTATCGCATTGCGACCATCTGTAAACTCGACAAAAGTGATGCGTGGCAGAGAGTGGGGCCCACACTCCGCTATTTCGAAGTGGAAATTGGCGAGAAAAATGCCGTCAAACGCATCCTCCTTCACCCCGTTACGGAATTGGAAGTGACGGATATGACATGTCCCGAAAAGATTGTTGCTCAGGTGCCCATGGAAGTAACTGCCGCCGTAACTAATAAGGCAGACGACGCTAATACGGTGCTTTATCTTTTCGCCACGTCAGCATCTGGCGAAGTGGAAGAATATACGCGTGTCAATCTTCTCATGAGGTCGGGAGAATCAACGACATGTTATTTCCAATTGACCTTGAATAATGCTGGGGCTCATACGTTATGGCTTTCTGAAAGTAAGGGTGACACCGTAAATTATCATTTCAAGAAGGAAGTGAACGTGCAACGCGCGCCCTCACGTCCCGCAAACTTACAACTCGTCAACACAGCGATTGACCCCGAAGGACTTAGCGTCACTGCAACGATTCAAAACAAGGGACTGGAGACCTATTATAGAGGCATGGTTTTCTATCTGTATGAATATGTACCCAAAGATCAGTCCTACCATTTCAGAAAGCAAGTGATCGTTCCGGGGGAAATTCTGTGCTTTGAGCAGAAGGATTTTACGGCCCTCTTTGAAGATGCCATCAGTTCGTGGAGTTATGCGGTGTATATCGGATATTATAAAAATCATGCCGACGTTAGTCCCACGCAATTAGGAGATTACTTGTTCCTCGAAACAGGTCTTGTCCCCGTTGAAACTGTGACGCTCAGTCCGCTGACTGATGGTGTGATTTACGACCTTAACGGTCGCCCCATGCAGTCACCTGCTCGCAACGGCATTTATATTGTTGACGGCAAGAAGCGTTATCTGAAAAAGTAACCCTGATTTTAAGACAGAAGAACTTAAGGAGATTTTCTTTTGTTCTTCTGCTCTTCTGTCTTCCCGTTTTTTTGACATAAGAACATAAGTTGCATAAGACTTTTGTTCTTTTGTTCTTCTGTCTTAAAAACAATTAGACACAAGAATAAACGTGAAAAAGGAAAACTGTACTTCTGTTCTTCTGTCTAAAACAAACTAACCCGCAAAGTTTACAACAATGGACATCGAATCAGTCAGAATCTATTGCCTCTCCCTGCCTCAAGCGACGGAGGATTTCCCTTTCGACGAGACCACCCTGGCATTCCGTGTGGGCGGTCGCATTTTTGCGATGCTGGATTTGGAGCGTACGGAGTGGTTCGTGCTGAAGTGTGAACCCAGTTATGCACTGGAGTTGCGCGAGCAGTATGTTGAAATTTCGGGTGCCTGGCACATGAACAAGCGTCACTGGAACCAACTCAACCTCTACGGAATGTTGCCCGACAGATTGGTGAAGCATCTGATTTGCCACAGTTATAACGAGGTCATTGAGAAAATGCCGAAGCGCCAGAAGGCGGAATTGGGGTTGCAATGTGTGGCGGAGGAAATGCCGCAATTAGAATAGCCGCAACAAAACCTTAAATAGGCGTCACAAAGAGTATTATTCGAGCGCTTATGTCTAACTAAATTTTCCCTATGTTTAACTTAAAACGTAGGGCATTTCATGGGTGCGGAATTTCAGGAGTTAAAAGCAACGAACAAAAACAAATTAACGTAAGATTATGAAAATAGGAGATAAAGTAAGATTCTTAAACGAAGTAGGCGGTGGCATTGTTGCCGGATTTCAAGGTAAAAACACCGTGCTCGTTGAAGATGAAGATGGATTTGAAATTCCCATGCTCATCACGGAGTGTGTAGTGATTGATACGAATGACTATAACATTCCTGTGAAGTCTAAAGAGGAGAAAGGTGAACGGTTAAAGGTGAATGGTGAAAGGGAAGTAGAGGATGATGAGGCGCATCTCCTTCGCCCCATGACCTTTAAGGCGAAACCCGTGGAGCGACGTGGGGGCGACTTGCTCAACATCAGTCTTGGTTTTACGCCCGTGAATATTCACCAACTGAGCAATTCGGCGTTTGAAATGTATCTCATCAACGATTGTAACTATACGTTGAACTTCACTTTGCTGACGCAGACGAACAGTGCCTGTCATGTGCGCCACTGTGGGGTGATTGAACCCAACACGAAACTCTTCCTCGAAGAATTTGACCGCAGCATCCTTCCCGAACTTGAGAAACTCACGCTCCAGGCTATTGCTTATAAGGAGGAGAAACCCTTCCTGCCCAAAGCGCCCGTGTATGTGGGATTCCGTCTTGACTGTCCGAAGTTTTACAAGCTCCACACCTTCGGCGAAAGCCTCTTCTTCGAGCAACCGTCTTATATTGTGGACGTCATGAAAGATGACCAACCCGCCCGCTCTGTGTTTATCGACGCCAAGCAACTCCGCGACGCCATCATAGAACCCAAACGCGAGGAGCGGCCTCAGGTGCAAACGGCGCGCAACACCATGCGCAACGGTATCATTGAGGTGGACCTTCACGCCTCTGCCATCCTTGAAACAGAACAAGGCATGGACAGCAAAGCCATCCTTGAATACCAGCTCCAGGTATTCCACGACGAGATGAAGCAACACATCAAGAAAAAAGGCACTAAGATTGTTTTCATCCACGGTAAGGGCGACGGCGTCCTGCGTAACGCACTCATTAAAGAGCTCCGCCAAAACTACAAAACCTGTATCTTCCAGGACGCCTCCTTCCGCGAATACGGCTTCGGGGCTACGATGGTGATTGTAAAGTAAGGGAGGTAAACTTGAGTCTGGTTTAGACATAAGAACATAAGAGCATAATTCTTTTTATTCTTTTGTTCTTCTGTCAGAAAACTTATCTATAGACTCGATAGTGGTTTTGACAAAAGAACAGAAGAACAAAATACCTTTCGTCCTTTTGTTCTTCTGTCAAAAAAACTTGTCAGTAGATTAAAAAACTACTGGACATTGCTAAAGTGATTTCGTCACTCAGTCTCGCCATAAAAACTTAAAACTTCAAGACCTTAGAACCTCAAGACCTAAATATTATAATATGTTGCTTCGTTTTCTTCGCCCGCGACTTCTAACCATTTGTTGGTGAGCTGGGCAAGTTTAATTATCTTCTTTTTCAGTTCATCAGAAGGCGCTGTGTCACACTGTGCGTTAAGCATTTTCATATAGTCGTCAAGTGTGTTGATAGTTTTCTCCACCAGCATGTAATTCACCTTTCTGCGCTTGATTTTCTCGTCGTCGTCATCGTGAAGGTAGGTTTCGCTGATGAGGAAGCGCGTCACTTCTTCCCAGTCGGGGTATCGCTTCGTGCCGAATTGCACCCACACGCCGGGGAACTCGCTGGCGCCATTTTTCGCTCTGTCGTCAACGAGGTAGTCACCATCCACCAAGTGCTTGCAATGCGTAATAATCACACGCTTCTTAAACAGGTCGCCAAAGTGTTTGGTGAGCCACTGAATCTTATCGCTTGGCGCCGTAAGGTTGTTCCAAGGAGCGGTTGAGAGAATGTAAATATCGTAGTACTCGCTCAATTCGTGCACCGCCTCAATGGCGCCAGGCATAGGGTCCATCAGCGAAAAGATTCCGGGAACCTCGTCAAGGCGACCCTCATACTCGCGCTTGGTTTCCTCACTCAATTTGTCGATGCCACTTTGGAAATCAACCAATACGCCATCCATGTCAAAAAATAACTTCTTCATAGGTAAAATATTTTTAGTTTGTTAAATTGTTTTCGTTAACGCCACGGGCAGAATCTAATATCCACTCCAATTCTGGGTATTCCCGCTCCACATATTCCCTTGCCGCCAGAATTTGCAGAACGTTGTTCACATTCTTCACGTAAAGTCGAAGCGTCAGGGTTGAGGCATCGTAGTGAGAGTCAACGTCAAAATTAGTTTTTATATACTCACGCACCTCCGCAACATACTTTTCAAGGTTCACAATCATATCGGCAAACCGTCTTTCGTTCTCAGTCATACCTTTGTTTTTGAATTACCTATATAATATAGTAACATGAGGGCGAAAATTCAATTTTTGAGGCATATTTTTTTTTAGAAAGGTAAAAAACTTGAACTCAATCTTTCAACTACCTATGGTTGTGCTGCTCAAATATACCACAAATCTGTCTATGATAGAGGAACAAAGTGGTGGAATTTAATTTTGGGCGCCACTTTTTAAATTTTATCCAACCTCAAGATTATTTCACCCCCACTTCAAGTATTTAGCGGTGTAAAAATTTGGTAATTTCGTTAAAATCTCTTACTTTTGGCAACTGTAATTTGCAATAATTCTATTTGAATTTTACTTACATAAACAATAAATAAAGATATGGGTCTTAAAATTGTTGTACTTGCCAAGCAAGTGCCCGACACGCGCAATGTAGGTCCTGACGCCATGACTGCAGAGGGAACGATAAACCGCGCTGCGTTGCCTGCAATTTATAATCCCGAGGACTTAAACGCCCTTGAGCAGGCTTTGCGTTTGAAAGATAAATTCCCTGGCACTACGGTGACCATCGTAACGATGGGACCTCCCCGTGCGGCGGAAGTGATTCGTGAATCTATGTACCGCGGAGCAGATGGCGGTTACCTCCTTACTGACCGTGCGTTTGCGGGTGCTGATACGCTCGCTACGAGTTATGCCCTCTCTACGGCGATTCGCCACATCGGCGATGTGGACTTGGTAATCGGTGGTCGCCAAGCGATTGATGGTGACACAGCTCAGGTAGGTCCGCAGGTGGCAGAGAAACTCGGTTTGAACCAAATTACTTATGTAGAAGAAATTCTCGCTCTCGAAGATGGTCTTCTCACCGCAAAGCGCCACATTGACGGCGGTGTGGAAACGGTTCAGGCACCCCTTCCCCTCGTACTTACGGTGAACGGTAGCGCTGCGCCTTGTCGCCCCCGCAATGCGAAACTCGTGATGAAGTACAAGCGTTGCTTGGCACCGCTTGAAAAGCCCGCTGAAGGTTTGGCGTATGCTGAGGAGTACGAAAAGAAACCTTGGCTCACGCTCGGCCAAATCTCTTGCGCCGATGTGAATGCTGACCTCGCGCAGTGCGGACTTTCGGGTTCGCCCACGAAGGTGAAGAGCATCGAGAACATTGTCTTCAAGGCAAAGGAAAGTAAGGTGCTCACCGGTTCCGACGAAGATATTAAGGGCCTCATGGAAGAACTCTTGGCAAATCACACTATTGGATAATTTACTAAGGCAGAAT
>CALFGU010000095.1 GCA_937877685.1 uncultured Prevotella sp. | reverse complement strand
GCTCACGCCCACTATTGTCCAGTTTGTTGATGCTCATGTAGTTGTCCTGTTGCACGATGCTCACGGCGGGGAACTTGGCAGTAGTCGCGGTCGGCTCACTCGTCACATAAATGCCGTCATAGGCGTTGACGAGCGCAGTTCTGATAGGGCTATAGATTTTAGCTTCAATGTCTATCATTCTGCGAATACCTCCATAACCACTTTTGCAAACTCCTGTTCCAGTTCTTTTACCGCGTTGTACATCGGCATATTGGGCGGGTTACCATGGGTAATTGTGCTGTTTGGATGAACATACCCCGTAATCGGGTCGGCAGCAAGTGCGCCGCCCGCATTACCGGGCTGACCCGTATACCACCAATAATCATTGTTGCCAAGTCCTTTGCCGTAAGAACCGTGCGTCATCCCCTCTGCTCCTTGGTATTCTCCAAGCGGTGCATCGGGATAATGAATACCCGTTCCAAGTTCAATAAATAGAACAGATGCTCCGTTCGCCTTTACGACATACTCACTTGCTCCCTTTTGCTCAACCGTTACAGACGCATCGTTTATCCCATCATACAAAGCAGAGCCAAAATTTACTGACGCTTTTTCAACGCCCATTTGAGCAAGCCGCTTTGCAAGTTCTTTTGTCTTGCGCTCTATCCACTTCTGATAATCGTCCAGTTCGCGTTGGAGAGTCTTGATACCGCTTGCGGAAAGGTCAACCTCAATTACTCTGCCCTTCACGGTTCATCACTTCCCGTGCTGTCGGGCGTTGTGCGTTCAACCTCGGCAAGCGCAAGCACCACTTGGTTAACCGTGCGCGAAACCGCAACAACGCGATAGTTGAACGGCGAAGTGTCTGGGTCGCACTCAACCCAAAAGACCGTAGTGGTATCAAACGGCGTTTCAAGGTCATCCGTTACCGCCGTCCGTGCGAAGGGGTCCGTGAGGCCGAATAGCGAAACATCCGCTTGTCCTCTCCCGCCGCTCACATTCATTAATGTACGGACGGGCGTGGTGTAAGTGAGTGAATACTCGCCCGTGTAGTTGTTGTCCGCATCGGTCAGTTCGGTCATACCGCTATAGAACGCATAGGCAACGGGGCGTTTGTCGCGCTGACTTGTCCTCACTTAACAGCACCCACTCTCACATAGGGAAGAACATGGTTGCGAATATAGCCAATCATGTCCTCATAGATAAAGTGACGATGCACACCGTTCTCAATGTGCGTCTGCTCACCTTCGCTCCCCGCATGAGTGAACCCCGCGACTACGGCGTAAACTTGTGCGCCCTCATCAGCAGACGGCACATCCGTCACGCTATCGGGGATGCCGCCAACGAGGTGATACTTCCACGCCAAAATCTCGTTCGCGCTTAACACGATATAAGTATTGAGCGTGTTGTCACTCGGCAGATTGCCTGTGCCATCGTCCAACAGCGTCTTGATAATTTCAAGTTTCTGTCCATCCGTCATTGGGGAACACTCCTTGGGTTCGGGTAGGGGTTATATCCCCTACCCTTATTCTTTCTTTTTGCCCTTCTTGGGCTTCGGCTCGGTCTTGGGAGCATCTTCCTCAACGGGCTTTTGCTCCGCTACAAGACCGACAATCGTGCCGCCTTTGATTTTCTGTTCCATCAGTTCAGAACATAAATCTTGGAGGCGTTAGCCGTGGTCGAGCCAATGACGATGGCAACCTTACCCGCCGCAACGGAAGTGCCGCTATCGCCGCTGATGGCCTTGACCGTGACGGCATTAGA
>CALFGU010000094.1 GCA_937877685.1 uncultured Prevotella sp. | reverse complement strand
CTACCTGATTCTGTAATGATATTGGGCGCCTTCATGTAACCCTGGTTACGCAAGTTCTTGTCGTTTTCAATGTTTGTCTGAATGTCATCGGGGTCGTCAAGAACCCAAGGAATTGCGGGATTGTTCTGACAAGATTGACGCATGTCATAAGGAAGACCAGCGGGCTGCAAACGGTCGGGGACTGTACCGAAGTACATCTGTGCCATACCACGGAGTGTGTTATGTGAAGCATAAATACGAACTTCGTATTCATTTGCTACGGGCACGGGAGGCAACTTAATAGTAAAGTCATAAAGACCTGTTACCATAAATTCGTCACCCTGGAAGTCCTTCCATGAACCACCTACCTTTGAGTAAGCTACGTGGAGGTAAGAAATCTTTGTGTCAGAAGTTGCACGAACCAAGTTGTCGAAGTAAGTGCGCTGTTCATTCACGCGGGGGAAGTTCATGTAGTCACCACCACGGAAGTTGTTTGCAGTCAATTCGTGAAGCACCGTAGTAAAGTCGATACGGAGGCGTTCCTTCCCCATGTCTGCACGCTGCTTGTCACCGAAAACGAGGATGTCGCTAATGGGATAAACATAACCGTTACTGGGTGAGAGTGCCAAAGTTTCGTAAACTTCAATACCTTCGTCGAGCACTGCTTCTACATCATAGTTGTCTTTGAAACCATTCTGGTATGTGCAGAAACGATTGATGTAAACGGGGTGTTCCAAACCGGGTTCGCCAGCGTCACCCTTCTGAAGCACCTTCAAGAGGTGGCGTGTAGCACCAATAGTAGTGTAGTAATCCCAAACGTCAATGGGCATACTGCTCATCTGAGGATTCTTTGCATCAGCACCGTAGTCGTAGCGGAACTCATTGCAGTGCATCCCAAATTTACCAGGTGCTAACTTACCATGGATGAAGTGATACTGCACGAACTTGTAGAGTGCGTTATTGGGATTAGTGAGGTCATCACCAGGAGCACCATAAGCATTTACAATTTCAGGAATCTGCTTTAAAGCAGCAAGCACTTCGTCCCAGTTTGTGATGTTACCTTCTTCATCAAGGTTAAGCGCGGGAACGCCCTTGGCGTGGAAGATAGAGTCAGTTTCTACAAAACCAGTAAACGCAAGGTAGCGCTTCATAGGAATAGAAGCATCACCTACACCCGGAATATTGATTTTTTCTTCACGAGGATAATCTTCATATACCGCATCGCGCTCATCAAGAAGGAGAGATTCAATACCCGTTTCCTGGAGCAGACGTCCCATAATCTTCATATCCGCAGCGTTCTGAATCACTTCAGGTACGCGGTCAGATGTGGGAGCGATAACTTCACTAACAACATGGAGCACACCGTTAGAGGCTTCGCGGTCAGAGACCATTACGCAAGAGTTCTTGTCAATCTTATGATAGACGGGATAGTAAGTATATACGGTATCACCTTCTTCAATTACAGGCAACTCTGTGAGTTCGTCATACTTCACACGCTTCACAGTGTCGTCAACTTCTTCACAAGTCAAGAGACGGTCGAAGAGATTTGACTGGTTAAACGCTGCGCGGGTGGGAAACTCTGTTGACTCATAAGCTTGCTGATCGCCATTGTCAATTACGCAACTGTAAGCCACCAATTGTGCCTGAGCGTCAGTAAGTTCGTTAATGTCGGTAAGTTTAAGCTTCTTGAGGTAATTTTCAATAGCGACATTGTCGGGAATGAAAGCCGTGTAATTACCACGAGCTGAAAGCACACTGTAGATAG
>CALFGU010000093.1 GCA_937877685.1 uncultured Prevotella sp. | reverse complement strand
ATAACTTGGCGTATGCAAAGCAGGAACCCGTGCTCAATTAAACATTTATGAAAAAGTAACGATTACCATTGAAGGCAGTTCTGTCAAATTCTAAATAACACATTTAAAAATCCACATCCCCAATAATGGAGATGTGGATTTTTTTGCAAAGAATCATTTGGTAAGGAATACGATGAATACAATAGTTTTGCATCTTGACGCTAAATCCTGTTTTAATCAACCCAGGTCACAACTTATTTTATATAACGCTTCACGAACCAACGTAGCCAAAGGGGCATTTGCTGAATAATGTTGCTCTTCGTGCGTTCTTGCTCATTAGTTCGTATGTCGCTAATTTCTTTTGCAGATTGTGTTTTTATAGCAAGAATTTTCTGTGCAGTCTCGTTATCAATTCTGAGTTTGTGTGCATCTAATTCTTCCTTTTCTTTCCGTTTTTTCTCTCTGCGTTCTTGATTAATAGCTCTCTGATGTGCTGAAGCGTTCCATGTTCTTGCGTCAAATGTGTAATGTCTTTTGCATTGAGGACACTTTATGACTGCAACCTTATCCACTATCTTGTTGTTTTTGCCTTTTGTTCCGCAGAAGGGACATGAAAAGTCATATTTGAATTCGTAAGTGGCACTTTCTTGAAGGGTGGTGTAGATGTAAAAAATTGCTCTATCAATGGCCTCTGTGAGTTTTGAAAGATGCGCGTCATTGGACCTAAAGTTTAGTTCATAAACTGCAGAAAAGGCGGCAATGGGGAATTTTATTTGCGTATTATTTCCGTAAGGGACTTTATAAAATGCTTCGTCTGCTTTGTCAAACTCATAGGACATGTTTTTTTTACACTGGTTCAAAATTTCTTCTAATATCAGAATGTTCCGATTAAGGAGAGCCATTTGTCCTTCTTTTTCTATGAAGCAGGCTTTAATAAGTTGTTCCTTGTCATCATAGTTTTCCCATCTTTTTATAGTGTCTTCTGCATAGGGGTCAGTGTAAACCTGATGCGCTCCTTTGATTCCAAAAATGGAAAGAATCATTTCATGGGTAACTTTGTAAGTGTCAGGCGTTAAATATCCCAATATGCTATTCTTTTGAATCTGATTTGAATGATCCACAGTAGTAGTGTTATACCCGCTGATGATAATTTCACCGAATCCCATGTAAATTGTTGTGAGGTCAGTGTAAACTTCGTTCATGAGTTCTATGGAAGTTTCCAAATCATGTACTTGAAGGACTTTGTGGCAAATCTCATGTGCTAAGATGGCCAGGGTCGCTTTGTCATTTCCTTGATATTCCTTGGAGACATTTATGCGAAGAGTTTTGTCATACTTATTCCCTCTCAAAATGTTGCCTCCTGTGTTTTTGTCAAGTACTGCAAATTTCACATCTATGTGATACCCCCTAAGACCAGCATATTCCGCCATGCTCCTTGCTTCTGTTAACAAACGTTCATTGGGAGATACACCGGGGACGGCACGAGAGGGTATGTAAATCGTGTAAGTGCTTTTGGAAATCTTACGTTCAATGTCCTTTAAGTGGTTCAAAATCTTACGAGGAGACAGATAAATTTCTTGTGCCATAGTATTCGCTTTTCTGAGGGTGAGTGGATTGGTTGGTTAGCACATTAAGAATGGAATCCAATGGGACTTTTCTTGGCGTTTAACCAAGGGCGATCTTTCTTGAGGCATTCTGCAAATGTGTTTTTACAGTTAAGCATGTCACACATTAAGTGCTCAAGATATATTTCTGCTTGATAATCTGGTAAGATGGTTCTGCTGTACGTATAAATATCGCGCATATTATTTTCATCTGGATGACACATAACCACAGACATGTTGGGATTTAAGGCATTTGTGTCATTAATGGCTTCCATGTAACTAGTTATTGACGCATCAGAACTCTTAATGTTATTCCACGGCAAGTCTAAATGTTGATGTATAACGATTGTGTGGAGGCTTCAATCAAAAAATTGTCTCCTTGATATTTGCCCCAATATTGCACGAAGTTTTTCTCCTCGTTCCACTCCGTCTTTTCGATGTTAAAACCACATTTAGGCAGAAGCTCCTTAAGGATTCTTGTGGGAATGTGTCGTTCAGTGTTGTACACGTCCCATACATTCTTACACCAAGGATAAACTCCGAAAAGCAAAAAAAGTAAAGAGATTTCATGAAGAATTCCAATGTGTATGAGGTAAATACAACTGCCCATCGCTAAAAGAATTGCAATGCTATAGAGAATGGCTTTATGATTATTGTTCATTTTTATTATGTTTATTTAAGTGAATGAAATTCTTCTTTTCTGATGGTTGCTTACTCCTCCTTTTTGTAGAAGACGTTTAACACCTCTTGGAAAACATTATTTGGAACAACTTCGTTAAATAGTTTCATGCATCTTTTTAGTTTAACTACATCAATTTGACTCCCCATGATGAAATAAATGTCTCGCTTCCCTTTGTGAGTCAGAAGGGTTTCGGTGATTTCTCGCAGTCGTGCTTTTAAGGTGGGGTGTTCCCAATACGCTTTTGCTTCTTCAATGCCGTCAAGTCCATAGAACTTTGAGTTGTAACTACGACCATATTTTTTTTCTTGTGGAAAGATATACCAAATCCAGTGACTTGTTTTTCTGCCATTCTGAATTTCATGTAGCGCAGTTTCGTAGGAATGACTTTGTGCCTCAATGAAGCGGTCTAGGTTGAAAGTTTTTTTCTTCGTTTCTGGAAATCCTAAGATGTTCCAAAAGGATTCGGGCAATGACACGTTCTCAATATCCTTACATGCAATGAATAGTGGGGCAATTTGTTCAGGGCGATACCCCGCAATGCCACATCCAATGGGAGTTACGAGGAACTGTTTTTCGGGATTCTGTTTAGCAAATTCGCAGAATGCGTCGATGTCTTCCTTCATATCGGAAATCCCACTCATGGAATTAATGGCATAACTTTTACCCTGTAATCCATGTCCTTGCCCCATAATCGCGCCAAAGGACCTCACGGCAGTACGTGCCGCTCCTCCACTATGCCTTCCCCAAGCATTAGAACCGAAAACGAAAATCTCGTTTTCCTTCAAATGAGAAATATAGTTTGGAGTCACTCGTTGCTGTAGGGTAGTTGCTAATGTTTGTTCTTTAGAGGTCTCTGACTTTCCCTCAGCATGTTGCCCTTTATGGGTATGGATGAAATATTCCCAAAATTTCATGATGTAAAGTTTTGAAATGTGATGTGGTAACTCATTTCGTGAAATGAATGGAAGGGAGTGGTTTAGAATTCCAACCGAAATCCCTTTCGTTTCAATTCTCCGTATTTTTCTGCATTGAATTTATAGAGTTTCGCTTCGCGTTTGGGAGTTGGCCAAATGGTTTCTTCTAACTCCGTGAGAATTTCCAAATGCAATATTTTTTTAGAGAAATTTCGGCGGTCAAAACTAATTCCCAATATAGTTTCGTAAAGTGTTTGCAGTTCCTTGATGGTGAATTTTTCAGGGAGTAGTTCAAATCCGATGGGTTGGAAGTGGATTTCTTCGCGCAACTTTTGTATTGCCATGCGAAGTATGTAGTCATGGTCGAAAGCCAATGCCGGAATTTCATCAAGTGGGAACCATTGTGCTGCCACAGCATCATCACCTCCCTTGACATCTTGAATTTTTACCAAAGCATAAAAGGCAATAGTAATAACTCTTTCACGTGGGTCGCGATGGGGATCGCTAAACGTGTGAAACTGCTGAATGTAAGCATTTTCAAGTCCTGTCTCTTCTCTTAATTCTCGCCTTGCGCCTTCTTCTGCTGTCTCATGCATCTTGATGAAACCTCCAGGAAATGCCCACCTTCCTTTAAATGGTTCTATTCCTCTTTTAATGAGTAACACTTGTAACTTTTTTCCATTAAATCCGAAGATAACACAATCGGTGGTCACTGCAGGATGCGGATACTTATAACAATATTTTGATGCTTCCATTATCTAATGTTTTTCAAGAAGTGTAAAATGTACACTGCAAATATACATACCGTTTTCTTTCTGGCAAACAAAATGGGTTAAAATTTACACTAGATGTCGTTTTTTTTTGTAGAAAATTGCTATAAACAGGGGATTTATAGCATTTCTTTCCGAGTGAAAGTTACGCGAAACAATGCTTGATGAAATTAATTATTACACGTTCTTTCTCTAGGGATATTTACAAAAGACTAGGAGTGACAAAAGCAAGAATAAGTAAATAGATTTTTAGGCGGTGTGAGAAACACGGGTAAAACAATCTCACTTACGAAAAACTATAAGTAACTTACGAAAAACTATTAGTAACTTAAAAGCAACTATAAGTAACTTTGTTCTGCCTCTTAAGAATGTACGCGAATGTTTCAGAATTTAAGAGGCTTGTGGAAAACTACTGCGCAGTTCGTCGTGCTATTTCTAAAAAGCAGAGATTAAGGGGGATTACACGCTTCCTCGCAAGTTAGCATCAAAAAGGGCACATAAAAAAGCGTTGATAATCGAAAGACTATCAACGCTTTTACAATTCAGTCGGGGTGACTGGAATCGAACCAGCGACCTCACGCCCCCCAGACGCGCACTCTAACCGGACTGAGCTACACCCCGAATTGCGAGTGCAAAAGTAGTGTTTTATTTTATTTCTGCAAGGAGTTGCGGATGAAAATTTGCTGTTCATCGGAAATAATCTTGCCTGAGGTGCGGATTTTGTAAGGTTTAGACAGCGAAAATGCGCGAAATAGGGTGTCCCTCTTCTTTTTTTAATAACGCGTTCCCCCAATGGAAACGGGGGCGAACTGCGAGTGGAAATGCTTTATTATATATGTGTCATGGATTTTACTCTTTTGAAAACTATTCGTATCCCATTAATTTTTATTAACTTTGCCACGTTAACGAAAAAAGTTTAATGGTATGAAACCTTTATTTATAGCTGGTCCCTGCGTGATTGAGTCGGCAGAGTTGCTCGACTCGGTAGCATCGCGACTTTGCGAGATAAACCAGAGGCTCGGCACCGACATCATCTTCAAAGCGTCGTTCGACAAAGCAAACCGCACCTCGCTGCACTCCTATCGCGGAGTGGGACTCGAGCGCGGATTGCAGATGCTCGACGATGTGCGACGAAAGTGGGGCTTGCGACTGCTCACCGACATTCACGAGTCGTGGCAGGCTGAGGCTGTAGGCAAGGTGGTAGATATCTTGCAGATTCCGGCATTTTTGTGTCGTCAGACCGACCTTATAGTGGCTGCCGCAAAGAGTGGACGAACAATAAATATCAAGAAGGGACAATTCCTTTCGGGCGCAGATATGCGATACCCATACGAAAAGGCTATGGAGGCGGGAGCTAAAGAGGTGTGGCTCACCGAGCGAGGTAACTCGTTTGGTTACAACAACCTCGTTGTAGACTTCCGCAACATATCAGATATGCTCGACATTGCACCCCGCGTAATTATGGACTGTACCCACTCGGTACAACGTCCAAGTGCTGTAAATGGCACTACGGGTGGTGAC
>CALFGU010000092.1 GCA_937877685.1 uncultured Prevotella sp. | reverse complement strand
TCTGTATCGCCTGCCTTCTTCTTCGCGTGCTTATCCGATGTCTTTGGAGCGAAAAGCAGATGCTTATCGTAAGATGTTTGAGTTTGCAAACTTAGTGTGACGTGAGGTTGTTAGTGCTTGATTCTGAAATGTTAGTCTAGGGTGATAGGCATAGATAGTACAACTTAAATATGTTCCGTAAACGTTATCAAACTTTAATTACCTCACTTAAAAAACTTTAAATCTACAAGAATCTGCATCTCATTTTTTATCTTTGCACGTGATAGCAAAAAATCGTACTTTGATACTCGTTCTTATTTGTGCGTTAATTCAAATTCACGTACTAATAGTGACCGCAGAATCTTAGATAATTTACGCGCTAAAAATTAGATTTTGATGTTAAAAAAATTGCTCCTCATATTTTGTTTTATTCCGCTTTCTGTGTTGGCACAAGTCAATACGGATCAGGTGACGTTGATGGGGAGACATGCGCTGTATTTTGATGACTTCTTGACGGCGATACGCTATTTTAATAAGGTGATCGAGACGAAACCTTATTTGGATAAACCTTATTATTATCGTGCATACGCTAAGTTTAGTTTGGAGGATTTTCGTGGGGCGGAGGACGATTGTGAAGCGTGTATTGAGCGTAATCCTTATTTGACGGAGGTGTATCAGTTGAGAGGGTTGTGCAGAATCCACAATAAGAATTTTGCAGGTGCCGTAGCAGATTATAGTAAGGTGTTGGATGAAGATGAGAAGGACTTTACGGCGCGTTATAATCGGGCACTCTGTAATTTGGAATTGAAGGAATATGATGCTTCAGAGGATGATATTGTGAAGTTACTTCGTCATTATCCGCGCCATTATCGTGCTTATTTAGTGCGTGCCCAAATTTCTCTTGAACGTACTGATACAGCTCAGGCTACACTTTGGGTGGATTCCTTATTAACGCTTACTAAGAATGAATCTGCTGCTTGGAATATGCGCTCGAAATTAGCAATGAATGAAGAAGATTGGACCTTGGCTGATTCTTGTGCAACACAGGCAATTGAACTTGAACCTACGGATGCCGAACTCTTCATGTTGCGCGCACAAGCACGCCATAGTATGAACCGCTTTGATGCTGCACATGCTGATTATAATGAAGTGATACGCCTTGTCCCTCACCATTTTGTGGCCCATTATAATCGCGGACTTTTGCGCTCGACTATTGGTGATGACAACCATGCGATTGAAGATTTTGACTTTGTGCTTCGCGAAGAACCAACCAATACGTTGGCGCGATACAATCGCGCGTTGCTTTACGAGCGAGTAGGGATGTATCATGAAGCAATAGGAGACCTTGATTTCTTGATTAAAGAATATCCCAACTTTGTGTATGGTTACGCGCTTCGTGCTGATTGCAAACGCCGTATTGGAGATTTTCGTGGTGCAAATAATGATGATGCATTTGTGGAGCGTAGCAATCTTGACCTGCGATTCGGAAAGACGCCCAAGGGAGAAACGAAGAAGGTCGTGACTCGTACGGAAAAATCATTAGAAAATTATCAGCAATTGGTTGTTGAAGAAGTAGATACAACAAACACTCTGCTCAATGAACTTATTGGTAAGGTTCAGAATTTGAAGCAAGAGCATCATCCGATGGGGATGATAGTTCCCGTGCTTGTTCAGCGACAACAAGGCGACTTTTACCACTCCGAAATCGATGAGATTAATGTTAAGCAACTCATACCTTTACGCTTGATTCTTTCTACTGATGCTGATAAACTTTCTCCCGTGCTTCTTGATGCTGTTCATCAAGAGTTAAATACATTGGTTAGCAATGACGGAGGAAGAAATGCCTTAATTCTTCGCTCTATTACGGCGGCAGAATCCTATAATTTTACAGATGCTTACGATGATGCTACGGGCGCTCTTGCTGCTGATTCAACTTCAGTCACAGCATTGTTGCAACGCGCTTACGTTGGGTGTTTGATGGGAGAATTAAATTCTGAGAGCAAAATGCTAAAGTTGTCAGCGGCATTGACGGATATAGAACGTCTCATTAGTCACACACACTCAGATTGGGCGCCAGCATTCTATAATAAAGCAGTTCTTCTTACGGCAATGGGCCGCAAAAAGGAGGCGATTGGCGTTTATACGAAAGCAATTGAACTTGACGCTCATCTCGCTCCTGCCTATTATAATCGTGCTTTGCTGTACTTGGAAATTGGAAAACAGACAGAGGCAGAAAAAGATCTCAGTCGGGCTGGGGAGTTAGGTCTTTATAAATCCTATAACCTATTGAAAAGCAGTAAACATAAACCCTAAACAATACTTTACTTATGATGAAACAATTTATTGCCTCATTGGCACTTGCTGGAGGTATGCTCATAGCAAATCCTCATGTATCCTTGGCGCAAGACACACGTGTTGATTTAACTTATGCTGCTGAAAAGGCGGTGAATTCTGTTGTGTATATTAAGGTGACTACTAATGCTAAGGTGCAAACCGTGCCTTATCATGACCCCTTTGAAGATTTCTTTAGTGAATTCTTTGGTCAAGGTGTGCCTCAACAACGCGAACGTAAAATTCAGACTCCCAAACGCACTGGTGCTGGTTCTGGGGTTATTCTCACATCAGATGGTTATATTGTGACCAATAATCACGTTGTTGCTGATGCTGATGAATTATTGGTGAAATTGAATGATAATCGTGAACTCAAGGCACGCATTATCGGATTGGATAAAACAACGGACCTCGCCCTTATTAAGGTCGAAGAAAAGGGGCTTCCCGCTATTACTGTTGCTAATTCCGAAGATGTAAAACTTGGGGAATGGGTGCTTGCAATTGGTAATCCCTTCAGTCTTACAAATACGGTGACGGCTGGTATTATTTCTGCTAAGGCACGCACTTTAGGGGCGTCAAACGGCATTGAAAGTTTCATTCAAACAGACGCCGCTATTAATCCTGGTAATTCCGGAGGTGCACTCGTGAATGCACGTGGCGAACTGGTGGGTATCAACGCCATGCTTTATTCACAAACAGGTTCGTTCAGCGGTTATGGTTTTGCTATTCCCACAAGCATTATGACAAAAGTGGTTGATGACCTTAAGAATTTTGGCACCGTTCAGCGTGCGATGTTGGGGATTCAATACACAGAGGTGAGCAATCACATTGCAATGCAACACGAAAAGGGTATTGACGTTGATTTAGGAACCGTAAACGGACTTTATGTCAATCAAGTAACAGCCGATGGTGCAGCTGCGGCTTCGGGTATCAAGTCTGGGGACGTTATTATTAAGATAGATGGTAAGAAGATTGAAAAGTCAGGTCAACTTCAAGAAGCGATTGCTGCGCATCGTCCTGGTGATAATGTAAAAATTACTTATCTCCGCGACAAGAAGGAGTACACCGTCACCGTAACACTTCGCAACGAACAGGGTACGACTACTGTGTTAAAGACCGTTGATGAAGACAAACTTGGTGTCGCTCTTGAGGAACTTTCAGCAAAGGATAAGCAGGCGCTCTCGCTTTCATACGGTCTTGTTGTGAAGCATATCAAGGCGGGTAAGATGCAGAAGGCTGGCATTACTAAGGGACTTATCTTGCTTCAAGTAAATGACAAGCAACTTCGTACCGTTGAAGATTGGAATGAGGCGGTTAAAGAGGCGAATATGTCAACTGACCGTGTACTTTGGATTCGTGCTAAAACGCAGAGCGGACTCAATCGTAGCTTTACTATTGAGTTGGCTGACGAAGAGAAAAAATAAACTGATATTCACACCCGCACACCGATACACAAGTGTTGCGGGTGTTATTTTTAATAATAATTTTAATATGTAGTATTTATTTTGTATTTTTGCCAATGGCGATGTATATGTTGTGGAGTAATATATGGTGTGAACTTATGTTTGCAATAAATTTACTCTTCTTCAATTTCTGTAATCACCATTATTTAATTGATTGACATATAAAGATTCATTCATCTATATCTAAATCATTATGAAGAAACAATTAAAAAGAGTTAGCCGTTGGCTCGTGTGTGCATGTTTGATGCTTACGGCAGGTACACTTCAAGCAGAAGTGAACGAAAAACCCTTCGTGATTCCCGAATTGCAAACATGGACGGGTGCTGAGGGTGAATTAACGCTTTCAGGCACGGTTTGTGTGAGTGGTAGCGACAAGGAACTTATGCGCGTGGCAAAAGCCTTTGCTGCTGATTATGAGCAGATGTTCGGTAAAGCACTCATCGTGAAGAAGGGTAGTCCTAAAGCCGGTGACATCCAATTCGTGTTGAAGAAGAAAGATGCGGCATTAGGTAAGGAAGGTTACCGCCTTAATATCGGCAAGCATGTTACTGTAACCGCCGCTACAACTCAGGGAGCTTTCTGGGCAACACGCACATTGCTCCAACTCTCTGAGCAAAATAAGGCGCTCCCCAAGGGTGAAACCGTTGACGTGCCCGTTTATGAATTGCGTGGTTTCATGATTGACGTAGCCCGTAAGTTTATGCCCATTGATTACCTCAACGATTTGGTGAAGGTAATGGCATATTATAAGATGAATGCCCTTCAGGTGCACCTCAACGACAATGGTTTCCGCCAATTCTTCGGTAACGATTGGGATAAGACTCCCTCAGCTTTCCGTCTTGAGAGCACTCAACACCCTGGACTTACCGCTAAGGACGGTCACTACACAAAGCAGGAATTTATCGACCTTCAGATTTTGGGTGAAAACAACTATGTTGAAGTTATCCCCGAAATTGACGTGCCCGCTCACTGCTTGGCATTCGTACACTACAAACCCGAACTCGGTAGTAAGGATTACGGCATGGACCACCTCGACATGTTCCACCCCGAAACCTATCCCTTCATCGATAGCGTCTTCCGCGAATATCTTGAAGGTGAAAATCCCGTGTTCCGCGGTAAGAAGGTAAACATCGGTACGGACGAATATAGCAACCGCGATAAGAAGGTGGTAGAAAAGTTCCGCGAATTTACAGACCACTACATCAAGTTCGTTGAAAGCTACGGCAAGCAAGCCATGCTTTGGGGCGCGTTGACACACGCTAAGGGCGAAACTCCAGTGAAGAGCGAAAATGTCATCATGAACATTTGGCACAACCCCTTCGCTCAGCCCAAGGATATGAAGGAACAGGGTTACAAACTCGTTTCTATCCCCGACGGACTTGTTTATATCGTGCCTGCTGCTGGTTATTATTACGACTACCTCAATTGCCACTACCTCTACGACCACTGGACACCCGCAAACATCGGCGGTGTGCAGTTTGAAGAAGGTGACCCCGCCATCCTTGGCGGTATGTTTGCCGTATGGAACGACCACCACGGCAATGGTATTTCTACTTACGACGTGCACCATCGCACCTTCCCCGCGCTTCAGACACTCGCCGTGAAGTGTTGGGCGGCAAGCAAGACTTCTCTTCCCTATGCTGAATGGTCTGCAAAGAGCGCTGGTTTGAGCGAAGCTCCTGGTGTAAACTGGTTAGGTCGTTTGGGCGACGCTAAGAACTCACTCGTGGCGGAAATTGCTGAAGTAAAGGCTGGTGAAACGCTTCCTTATGAAGAAATCGGTTATGACTATACCGTGTCTTTCAAGGTGACAGGTGCAAAGGAACAAAAGGGTACTAAGCTCTTCTCATCTGCCCACACGAACTTCTACCTCTCTGATCCCAAGGAAGGCAAACTCGGTTTCGAACGTGATGGTTACCTCAACACATTCAATTATCGCATTCCCGAAGGTCAAACCGTAGAACTCACCATTCAGGGTAACAACAAGATGACACGCCTCCTCGTGAACGGTCAAGTGAAGGAAGAACTTGGTGTGAAGCCTCTCTACGTAATGGACGACCGCCGCAAGGCTAACTACATCTCATGCCCCAACATGAAGAATGTAGAGCTCTACAACACTGACGGAGATAAGATTTACTACCAGCGCACCCTCGTCTTCCCCCTCCGCAAGGCAGGCGACTTCAAGAGCGCGGTGAAAGAACTTAAGATTTGGAATTACGTGAAGTAATTAACTGAATGAACACATTTAAGAACACAATAATGCAACAAACGTTCTCCCTAAGTATCTTGGGGAGAACGCTTGTTTGTATTTCCCTCTACCTCTGTTGCTCCCTCTCAGGCGTGGCTCAAACGGCATATCATAATTACATAGCCAAGTATGCTGATGTAGCAGTAGAGCAAATGAGGAAGTATAAAATCCCCGCAAGTATCACACTCGCTCAAGGTTTATTGGAGAGTGG
>CALFGU010000091.1 GCA_937877685.1 uncultured Prevotella sp. | reverse complement strand
GCGTGACTTTGTAAGGTCTTTAGGGACTTTAAGGACTTTAGGGTCGGTGACTTTGTAAGGTCTTTAAGGTCGGTAACTTTGTAAGGTCTTTAAGGTCTTTAGGGTCTTTAAGGTCCAGATGGCACCTTAAAAAACTCAAGACCTAACAACCTCAAAACCTGACGCAACTGAAGCGTGCGAAAGTTGCGTCACCTATATTAAGTAACAATTAAATAAGAAGTATATATCGTGGTTTCAGTAGATGGACTTACCGTTGAATTTGGCGGCAGCACCCTGTTTAGCGACATCAGTTTTGTTATTAACGAAAAAGACCGTATTGCCCTTATGGGTAAGAACGGCGCCGGTAAGAGCACACTGCTCAAAATACTTGCAGGCGTTCGCACCGCTACTCGCGGACAGGTTTCTGCGCCTAAAGACACCGTCATTGCCTATCTTCCCCAGCACTTGATGACGGAAGACGGACGCACCGTTTTTGAAGAAACAGCACAAGCCTTTGCCCACCTCCACGAGATGGAGGCGCAAATTGATGCGCTCAACAAAGAATTGGCGGAGCGCACCGATTACGAGAGCGACTCTTACATGGAACTCATCGAAAAAGTGGCTACGATGAGCGAGAAATTCTATGCCATCGACATGACCCACTTCGAGGAGGACGTGGAAAAGACGCTTCTCGGTCTTGGTTTTGAACGTAGCGACTTCAACCGCCAAACCAGCGAATTTTCTGGCGGTTGGCGCATGCGCATTGAGTTGGCAAAACTCTTGCTCAAGAATCCCGACGTGCTCCTTCTCGACGAACCTACGAACCACTTGGACATTGAGTCCATCGGATGGTTAGAAGACTTCCTCATTAGTAACGGCAAGGCGGTTGTCGTAATCAGTCACGACCGTAAGTTTGTAGATAACATCACGACGCGTACCATTGAAGTCACCATGGGGCGAATCTACGACTACAAAGTGCCCTATACGCAGTACCTCCAACTCCGTGCCGAGCGCCACGAACAGCAAATGAAGCAATGGGAAGAGCAGCAGAAGATGATTCAAGAAACCAAGGACTTCATCGAACGCTTCAAGGGCACGTACTCAAAGACCTTCCAGGTGCAGAGTCGCGTGAAGATGTTGGAGAAACTCGAACTCGTAGAAGTGGATGAAGAAGACACGTCTCACCTTCGCCTAAAGTTCCCGCCTTCGCCCCGTTCTGGAAATTATCCTGTTACGATGGACGGTGTGGGCAAGGCTTTTGACGACAAGCGCATCTTCGCAAATGTCAACCTCATGATTGAGCGTGGCGACAAGGTGGCGTTCGTAGGGCGCAACGGTGAGGGTAAATCTACACTCGTCAAGTGTATCATGGGCGAACTTCAGCATGAAGGCACCCTTACCCTGGGTCACAACGTGCAGATTGGTTACTTCGCACAAAACCAAGCGTCACTCTTGGACGAAAATCTCACCGTTTTCCAAACCATTGATGACGTAGCCAAGGGCGAAATCCGAAACAAGATTCGCGATTTGCTGGGCGCATTCATGTTTGGCGGAGAGGCGAGCACGAAGAAGGTGAAAGTACTTTCCGGAGGTGAGCGCACCCGCTTGGCATTGCTCAAACTCTTGCTCGAACCCGTGAATTTGCTCATCCTCGACGAACCTACCAACCACTTGGATCTCAAAACCAAGGACGTGCTTAAGCAAGCGCTTCAGGACTTTGACGGAACGCTCATCTGCGTGTCTCACGACCGTGACTTCCTTGACGGACTTGCCACAAAGGTTTATGAATTTGGTCACGGCAAGGTGCGTGAACACCTCTGCGGTGTCTATGAGTTCCTCCAGACAAAGAAGATGGCAGAACTCCAAGAGTTGGAGCGTAAGAACAAATAACCAGTCTCCTCCTATAGTTCCTATTATCCCTATTATTGCTGTCTGGTAAATATAGATAACTCTTTGTTTGATGGATAGTTGTACTCATACAAGTCCCCTCATAGATATTCAACCGAAAAAAACGAGAATTTCTATGTTTAAGAGAACACGAATTTCACGAATAACACGAACCGAAGGTCGCGCAAGTCAATCTCCATGCGGGATGAATATTTCTTAATCAGAGGCGAATAACACGAATGCCATCCGGAGGGTATTCGTGCAATTGCTTGCGCGACCTTTGGTTCGTATGCGATAAGCAAAGATAACGCCCCGCAAGGATTCGTGTTATTCGTGCAATTCGTGTTCTCTAAAATAAAGAGATAAATTTTACCGGACAGCAATATTCCAAATTCAACAGCCCTGCATTTTATTGTGCTTACACAACTAAAGAGGGTGTGCCGAAATCTTGCGTTTCGACACACCCTCTAATGTTATTTAGAAAAACTTTGGGGCACTATTCCCAACGTTTCTGACTCCACATTTCCTCAGACCATGCACCAACTTCTTTTCTTTTGTTGGTGCGTCCTTGAGTATTTATTTCGTCGTTAGAAATCTCAATGCTTGCACAAAGCATGTTGCACATTATTGTTTCCACAACAGACATTTGGGGACTCTGATATTCAACCTTCTTCTTTCGCATCATCTTACGTATATCTTTTTCTGGTTCTTAATAATCATACCACTGCGAGGCCACTCCTTGAGAATCCTTCCGCTCAGGTCATAAATTATTTCTGCACCGTCGCCATGCTGTTGCAGATTATCAATACCTGTAGTAACTCTGCTGTGCACAACGGTAAGCATCGCGGTGTTGAGATGCTCGGGGAGTGTCAAGCAGGCATGATACGGCGCTAATGATGCTCCGTTTCCGGCTTTTTGCATCTTGTCGCCTGTCAAGTTAAAAATATACTTTCCAGCAACTTCATTGCCACTCATCGCCTTGAATGTGCCAGCCCAACCTTCTTCCGTAATAATCTCGTCGTTCAGCTGTTGCACAGCAGCTTCAAACAGAAGTTCCTGTCTGTCGTCCGACGGAGTGCCTGAATAGCGGAATATGTATGCAACTCCCGCCTTCAGCATTTCGCCCTCCTCAAGTTCTACGAACCTGATGGTGTTGTTGCCAAAACCTTCGAACTTCTCAAAGACGAAACCTTGAGCTTTTATAGAAGTGATATCGGCATCAAAGGGAAGCACAATCGTCTCGTAACCGCCGTCAAGATAGGCATTGCGTGTATAGCGGCACTCTATGCCGTCGGCTGTGATGCTGTACTGTTTTCCCGTAAAGGGCAAATCGGTAGCATCATCTATGGTTAGAGTTGTGCGGTGGGTCGTACTCTCGTTGAAAGCAAGGTTATAGAGTCCTTCGTTGAACGAACCATATTGCTTGTCTGCCACATAAGGCAATACCTCAGGAGGAGTCAAGGCGCCTACCTCAACATTGTTTCGGTGGTCGTAAAGGCGGAAACTGAAATTTTCGCCAGCCTCTCCGTTAATGGTCAACACAGAATAGTAACCGAAATATTCGTGCATGATTCGTGACGAAGAGGAATAAGGCATTGTCGCACGGCATTCGTCACCGCAGAAGACACCAATCTCGTAAGCACTGTCGCAACGTTCACCGTCAATGGTGCCGATTACGTCCATCGTAAAATTGCTCTCGGTGTTTTTGTCAACGGCGTTAAAAAAGTTTTCACCCTTTTTAAACCAGTTGGGTTCGTAGTCCTGTGCTTTTAATAATAGAGTAGTGGTGCATAGAAGCACCACTACTGTAAATAGTTTTTTAGTCATTACTTATTGCGTCTAATATACTTTTTATAACATACAATCTGACCGTCAGCGGTGAAGAACTCAAAGATGTAGAGATCATCCTTTAAGTCATTCTCATTGAAATCAGACACAGTTCCTGAATAGAACGTACGTCCGCTCAAGTCGACAATCTTCATTCTGTTATAGTCACCACTTGCCAGGATTTCATCGATGGCAGTAGTCGCATTTCTTAAGGCAACCTTAAACGGTCTGTCGAAATCACCATACGTTGCATCTTCGCTGAAGAAGAGCGATGTGGAAGCTTCAACAACATTGCCGTCAACAACAGCAACGATGGAGAGTCTGCCCGTCACCGTCTTGTCACCAGGAATTGTCAGGAAGAAGAAACCGTCAGCGTCAGGCTTCGCAACAGCCATACATCTTGCTCCGTCAAACACTGCAAGTTCCTGTACATTTCCTATAAAGTCTTCTTCATCGCAGACGGCAAGTACAGTCATGTTGCTTTCGAATTCACAAGGATCTATCGGTGCAAACATGCTGACAGAAGTCATTCTGCGTGCCGGAGCCTTCGCAATCATTTCCACATTGCGTTTTTCAGGATATGTAAGCGTCTTTTCATCCGCTGATCTGCTACTGTAGAGATAACCTCTACCTGGTACCAACGATTTGAGTGTACCGCTCCATGCCGTGCCGTTGTACATAGCAAAACCTTCCTGACCCTTAATCTGATCGTTCTTCATCGGTTCAGCACTTGCCAAAGCATCGTCAAGTGACAATGTGAAATTGCGGGTATAAGGAATCCAGTTCCATCCCTTTGCGAGTCCAACCTCAACACCGTTGGCGAGTTCGCCATTTACAACAAGTGTGTCGGCAGCATTCATTTGCAATTTGTACATCGAACTTGTCGTAACGTTTGAAACAGCACCGTTACCTTCGTTCCATATACCAACTTGGTCAATATACAAGCTGTGAGCAGACTTATTCTTGATAAGGTTACCATTAGGATTGATACTTTCAAGAACATAGTTGATTGCATTTTGGCTCTCAACGTTGTTTACATGTACAGAAATCCAGTTCCAGTTCTTCTTCAACGGTGTGCTCTGCTGTATGTAGTTGGTAGCATAGACAAGGTAGGTATTGTCAAAGTCACCCCATGTAGCATTTTCCTCGAAGTGAAGCACAGTTGCCTTTTCGTTTTCAACGTCACAGCCAAGGTTTTTGTATGCCATCACAATCGGGTGAACAACACCTGTACTTGCGTCCCAAACTTTCAGTTCGATTTCCTTACCAATAGCGTCAGAGTTTCCATATATATTAAGGTATATGCGATAACTGTCGCTGAAATCTTCATACTGTACGTTTGTAACACCCGCACACTTGCCGTCGATGAATGCTGCTACAAGGTCGTCTTCATCTTCGCTGAACATTACCTTGTCATCAACATTGATCTTAACCGCACCAAACAGCGTTGCATTCGTTTCATAGTCGGCAGGTTCTACACTCCAATCAGGTGCTTCGCTTCTCAAGTTCATGTTCACCGTAAGCGGAACAAGAATAGCATTGTTACCACTCATGTAAACCGTGAACTCGCTCTTGCCTGTCGGCGCCGAAGCGTCTACGGTGAATGTGATTTCCTGTGTGCCGAGTGCGGGGAGCGCACCTGATGTGAAGTTCGCACTCAACCATGAGGGGAGGTCATTCAATGCCCAATACTCCGTCTGTGCGCTTTGGTTGGTCACGGTAGCGGTGAACTTCTTCTCTTCACCGATGCGACCTACCACATCAAGGGTATTATCAAACCACGACAACTGGTTGCGCTGTACGAGCGCCGTCCAGGTAATGGGAAGTGATTTGTTACCATTGAGGTCGAGCACATCCTTCACGGTGATGTTCACCGTTACACCCTCCATGCGGTTGGCATCCTCACCCAATTCGATGACGATACCGCGCTCGCTTGCCACGAAGTTGTAGTTCACATTCGTTTCTCCAGGCACAGGCTTGAGGGCGGGTGCCTCGTCGGTGCAGACAATCGCATAATTGTTATCTCTGAGTCCAGTAGCCTTATGGCGACGTGTCACCATATCCATTGCTGAACCTTCCGTAACAACCTGCATATTACCGTCGAGCTTTTCTTCCTCAAACGGATAGTAAGCCGCAAGTCCGGGTTCATCGCCTTTGAGGCGTGTATACATGCGGTCGCGCAATACATTCGCATTCAAAGTAGCGTTCCATACGCGAATTTCATCGAACTGCACCTTCAACTTGTCGTGCATTTCATAATGAACTTCGTTTTTGTCTTCCTTTTCAGTCACTACTTCGACGCGCTGACCGCCAAGACTCATGTAGGCCGTCTGCAAAGCAGGAACATTTGCCGAAGCAATCTGTCCCACAGCCTCACCATCGATATAGACGCTCGTGTTACCATTGCGCAGCACATTGATGGCCAAGTGGTGCCACTTATCATCGTTGTATGCCTTGTTGCCCAATGACATGAGCACCTTGTCATCCGCACGGAGTGACAACTTTCTGTTCTCAAGCACTACGCTGAACGCATCAGTATGGAACAGATAAGCCAACGCATGATCCTGCTCTCTTTCTGCGCAGAACCACATTTCAACGGCAAAGTCATCGCCATTTCGTGCAGCACACTCTGCCAAGTTGATAACCACGCCATCCACACCAGCGTACAACGCATCGTTGGCCAGAGCAAGCGACATGTTCTTATTGTTCAGATACCAACTTGTAGCATCAAGGTTCATGTGGCGGTTGCGCGCCAAGTC
>CALFGU010000090.1 GCA_937877685.1 uncultured Prevotella sp. | reverse complement strand
ATCGTAGTTGTGGCGGCAGATGACCCCTCTATGCACTCCAGTCAGAACGAGCAGGACAGCCGTTTCTACGCTTCCTTCGCCCTCGTTCCTACCTTCGAACCCTCGAATCAGCAAGAGGCGTACGACATGATGGAGAGCGCTTTCACGTTGTCTGAAACATTGAAGGAACCCGTAGTGTTGCGCGTCGTAACACGCCTTGCCCACAGTCGTGCGGCGGTAGAAGTGCGCGAAGCGCGTGAGTTGCAAAACCTCGGAATTTGTGAAGAACGCTGGGTGCTTCTTCCCGGCATTGCGCGTCAACGCTATGCGGCGCTTATTGCCAAGCAAGACGACATGCTTAAAGCATCTGCCGACTCATTATATAATAAGGTAGAGAAAGGTGGTAGTGGCAAACTCGGCATTATTGCTTGCGGTATTGCTTACAACTATGTAAAGGAAGTGGTTGGCAATGATGCAAACGTATTGAAGGTAAGCCAGTATCCCCTTCCCGAAGATGCTGTTCGCGCATTGGCACAGGAAAATGACGCCGTGCTTGTTGTAGAAGACGGTCAGCCCGTTGTAGAACAGCAAGTGAAGGCAATTCTTGGCGGAGCGTATGACGTGAAAGGCCGTTTGACAGGTGCGCTTCCCCGCACCGGAGAATTGACACCCGATAACGTAGCCAAGGCACTCGGCGTAACGCCCAAGCAGACGCTTCCCGCTTCTGAAATCGTGGCACCCCGTCCTCCGCAGTTGTGTCAGGGTTGTGGTCACAGAGATGTCTATGCGGCGCTCAATCAAGTGTTGGCAACATACCCCGATTACCGTGTGTTTGGCGACATCGGTTGTTACACGCTCGGTGCACTCCCTCCCTTCCGCGCGCTTGCAAGTTGTGTAGATATGGGTGCCTCAATCACGATGGCTAAGGGTGCTGCCGATGCAGGCTTCTTCCCCGCAGTAGCCATCATCGGTGACTCTACGTTTACGCACAGTGGTATGACCGGTCTTCTCGATGCTGTGAACGATAAGAGCAACATTACCGTAGTGATTTCCGATAACCTTACAACGGGTATGACAGGCGGTCAAGATTCTGCTGGAACAAATAAGTTTGAGGCGATTTGTATTGCCCTCGGCGTAGAACCCGAACACGTGCGTGTCGTAGTTCCCCTTCCCAAGAATATGGAAGAAATTACGCGCATCTTGAAGGAAGAAATTGATTACCCCGGAGTTTCGGTCATCATTCCTCGCCGTGAATGTATTCAAACAGCTGCTCGTAAGGCGCGCGCAGCCCGTTCTAACAAGTAAGATTATTCAGTTTTCGCAAACATAAGTTCTCTTCATTCACAGATTTTAGGTCAAATTAGGGTAGGGGAGCGTCCCCGCACGGGACCTCAAACCTTATAACCTTAAAACCTAATAACCTAAGAAGTTGAGTTCTTGCGAAACTTCCACAATATTATGAAGAAAGATATTATCCTTTGCGGTGTGGGTGGACAAGGTATTCTCTCCATCGCAACTATCATAGGCGAAGCGGCAACAAAGGCAGGTTTGAACCTCAAGCAGGCTGAAGTGCACGGCATGAGTCAGCGCGGCGGTGACGTGCAGAGTCACTTGCGCCTTTCCGACGCAGAAATTTATAGCGACCTTATTGCCGAAGGCAGCGCAGACATGATTATAAGCATGGAACCCATGGAAAGTCTGCGTTATCTTCCTTACCTTGCTGCCGATGGTAAAATCGTGACGAGCAACAAACCCTTTGTAAACATCCCCAACTATCCCGAAATGGCCGACGTAACGGCAGCGCTTGAAAGTCTGCCTTCGGTAGCGATGGATATTGAGGAAGTTGCAAAGAATGCGGGTAATGCGCGCGGTGCAAACATGGTGCTTCTCGGCATGGCAGCACGCTATCTTCAGATTCTTACTCCCGATCAACTCTGCGATGCTATTCGCACTATTTTTGCGCGCAAGGGTGAGGCGATTGTTGAGGCAAATATTAAGGCCTTCCAGGCAGGTTATGGCGAATAAAACGGTGGTGTTATGAGCAGAAACTTTCCCCCTGACACCTGTCCCTACCTCCATGAGGAGATGGAGACCATGACGCGCGAGCAAATCTCTGCGCTTCAGTTGGAACGCCTACAGGCTACCGTGCGTCACTGCATGAATTCGCCCTTCTACAAGCAACGCTTTGAGGAAATCGGACTCAAACCCGAGGACATCAAGAGTCTTGACGATATTCGCAAAATTCCTTTTACCACAAAGGCAGATTTGCGCGATACCTATCCTTTCGGCATGGCGAGTGTGCCCCTTCGTGAGTGCACCCGCTTGCACTCTTCCAGCGGTACGACGGGTACGCCCACGGTAATCCTTCACACGAAGAAGGACTTGGAAGAGTGGGCGAATCAAGTGGCACGTAACCTGTGGATGGTGGGACTTCGCCCCGACGATGTGTTCCAAAATTCCAGCGGTTACGGCATGTTTACCGGCGGTCTCGGATTTCAGTATGGCGCAGAGCGTATGGGCATGTTGACCATCCCTGCTGCTGCCGGAAATTCCTTGCGTCAGATTAAGTTCATGACGGACTTCGGTACGACTGCCCTTCATGCGGTGCCCTCTTATGTAACGCGCCTTTACGAAGTGATGCAGAGTGCGGGGGTTGACCCTCGCAAGGATACCAAATTGAAAGTTCTTGCCATCGGTGCCGAACCCCATTCGGAGGAACAGCGTCGCCGCATTGAGGAAATGATGGGCGTGAAGGCCTACAACTCTTTTGGCATGAGCGAAATGTGTGGTCCTGGTGTCGGTTTTGAGTGTCAAGAGCAAAATGGTCTCCACTTCTGGGAAGACTATTACATCGTAGAAATCGTAGATCCCGAAACCTTGGAACCCGTTGCTGATGGTGAAATTGGCGAACTCGTATTGACGTCACTCTGTCGTGAAGCCATGCCCTTGCTTCGTTACCGCACCCGCGACTTAACCCGTGTGCTCGGTCGCACTTGTCCTTGTGGTCGCAACCATGTGCGTATTGACCGCATGAGAGGTAGAAGTGACGACATGATGGTGCTTCGCGGGGTGAACATCTTCCCGATTCAGATTGAGAAGATCCTCATGACTTTCCCCGAACTGGCGAACAATTACCTCATTACGCTCACTACGGATGCCGATAACGACAACATGACCGTTGAAGTGGAATTGGAGGAACTCTTCACCGATGACTTCCGCCGCTTGCAGGAACTTACCAACCGCATACAGCGTGCGTTGAAGGACGAAATCCTGCTCACGCCCCACGTCAAGTTGCTCCCGAAGGGCACACTCCCTGTCTCGGAAGGCAAGGCGGTGCGTGTGGTTGATAAGCGTAAGGTGTACCAATAACAGAGAGTAGTGAGTAGAGAGTAGAGAGTAGAGAGTAGTCCATCCGGACCTATTTATCACCCTAAAAAACACAATGGGGGTTGTGAGTAGTCCATCCGGACCTATTAATAACCTTTTAAAAAGACCACAATGGCTGAAAGTGTTATCCTGGAGAAAAGTAAGTCTTTTGCTCTCAGAATCATTAAATTATATAAATATCTAACGGAAGAGAAAAAAGAGTTTATATTATCAAAGCAACTCCTACGCAGTGGCACAAGCATTGGGGCCAACGCAAAAGAAGGCGCTTTCGCCCAGTCAAAAGCTGATTTATGCGCTCGACTTTTTGTGGCTCAAAAAGAATGCGCTGAAACAGAGTATTGGCTTGAACTTCTTTATGAAAGCAACTACATTAATCAAAAAGAATTTGATAGCATATACGAAGATTGCCAAGAACTCTTGCGCCTTATAGTAGCATCTACTAAAACCTTACAAGGTAAGAATTAACATCCGGAAAAATCCTCCGAATGGACTACTCTCTACTCACTAATAAAAATTGGAATTCCTTCCGCACGGACTACTCTCTACTCACTACTCACTACTCACTACTCACTACTCTCTAATTTCACAACTATGACCATCAAACAACTTTCTATATTTATTGAGAACAAGAGTGGCACGCTGATTCGTGTGCTTGACTTGCTCAGTCGTGCGAATATTCAAATCATCGCTTCGACGATTGCCGACACGCAGGACTACGGTATTTACCGCGTGCTCTGTTCTGCCCCCGGCAAAGCTTACCTCATTCTGAAGGACAATGGTATTAACGTGCAACTTGCCGACGTTATGGCCATCACGATTGATGACGAACCCGGTCGTGCTGCACTTGCCGTGAAGGCGCTTTCAGATGCAGGCGTAAACATTCTTTACATGTACTCCTTCCTTTGGAAAGGTAAGGGCGTTTTGATTATGCGCACCGACGAAGTAACCCTTGCTGAAAAGGTGATTCAAGAGAACGCTATCCAACTCTTAAACGAAACTGAATTTATGGTGTAAAACAAGTTTCGCAAGTGCTCAACTTGTTTTAAGGTTTTAAGGTTGTGAGGTTATTAAGAACCATTCGGACTGCATAGTCCTTAAAACCTTATAACCTCATAACCTAACGAAACTGAAGCTTGCGAAAGTTGAGTAATCAACTTCTAATTATGATTTACAATCCCGAAATGGAGTGCATGTCTCGTGAAGACATGCGCCGCTTACAGTCAGAACGCCTCATTGAAACGGTGAAGCGTTGCTACGAAAATGTTCCCTTTTACAAAAAGAAGATGGACCAGAAGGGCATTCGCCCTGAGGACATCAAGTCTATCGACGATATTACAAAACTTCCCTTTACCACGAAGCACGACCTCCGAGATGAATACCCCTTTGGACTTCAGGCGGTGCCCATGGAGCAGGTGGTGCGTGTGCATGCCTCTTCGGGTACTACAGGTAAGCCCGTTGTGGCAACCTATACGCAAAACGACCTCGATAATTGGGCAGAAGGTGTGGCGCGTGTCTTGGCAGTGGGCGACGTAGGTCCTGGCGATGTCGTGCAGGTGTCTTACGGCTACGGCCTTTTCACCGGTGGACTCGGTGCGCATCAGGGTGCGAATAAATTAGGTGCCATTCAGTTGCCCACTTCTGCGGGTAATTCCGAAAAACAGGTAATGCTCATGAAGGACTTTGGCACAACCGCCCTTTGCTGTACCCCCTCTTACGCCCTTCACTTGACGGAAGTCATGAAGAAGTGCGACATCAAGAAGGAAGACCTCAAGTTGCGCGTCGGTTTCTTCGGCGCAGAACCCTGGACATGGGGTATCCGCCGTGAGTTGGAAGACAAACTCGGCATTAAGGCCATCGATATTTACGGACTTACGGAAATGTCGGGTCCTGGTGTGGGCGGAGAATGCCAATATCAAGACGGTACGCACGTTTGGGAAGACATGTTCTATCCCGAAATTGTAAATCCCGACACGCTCGAACCTGTAGCGCCCGGTGAACGTGGGGAACTCGTCTTCACTTCCCTCTGTAAGGAAGCCATGCCTATCATCCGCTACCGCACCCGTGACCTTACGCACCTCATTTACGAAAAGTGCCGTTGCGGACGTACTGCCGTGCGCATGGGTAAGATTCTCGGACGTAGCGACGACATGCTTATCATCCGCGGTGTCAATGTCTTCCCCAGCCAGATTGAAGCCATTCTTACCGAATTCCCTGCCTTCACACCGCAGTACTTTATCACCGTGGACCGTAAGCATAATGAAGATACCTTCGACCTTGACGTGGAACTCCGCGAAGACCTCTTCTCGCCCAACCCCGCCAAGCAGATGCCCTTCATTAAGTATCTCTACGACCGCCTCGTGTCTGTAACAGGTATCAAACCCAATATCCACATCCAACCTCCCGGAACCATCCAGCGCTCAATGGGTAAGGCAAAGCACGTACTCGACAAGCGCGACTTCTCGGATTGGGAGAAGGGAAAGTAAAACGGTGAACGATTAACGGTGAACGAAAACCGGACGGCGCTCTCCCCCTGTTTATAGGGGGAGGGGACCGCTTTAGCGGTGAG
>CALFGU010000089.1 GCA_937877685.1 uncultured Prevotella sp. | reverse complement strand
CTGCTGGCAACATCATCCCCTCTTCTACAGGTGCTGCTAAGGCTGTAGGTAAGGTTATCCCCGAACTCAACGGTAAGCTCACTGGTATGGCATTCCGCGTTCCCACTCTCGACGTTTCTGTAGTTGACCTCACAGTTAACCTCGCTAAGCCCGCTACATACGCTGAAATTTGCGCAGCTATGGAAGAAGCTTCTAAGGGTGAACTCGCTGGTGTTCTCGGTTACACTAACGAAGAAGTAGTTTCTGCTGACTTCCTCGGTGACGTTCGCACTTCTATCTTCGACGCTAAGGCTGGTATCCAGCTCACTGACACATTCGTGAAGGTAGTTTCTTGGTATGACAATGAAATCGGTTACTCTAACAAGGTTCTCGATCTCATCGCTCACATGAAGAAGGTTAACGGTTAATATTTAGCCTAACGCTATAAGAGGTTCCACTCAAGGTGGAACCTCTTTTATTGTGCTTAGTGGTTGTGATTTCTTTGGTAAGGGGCAGTGGGGAGGTGGCTTTTATAGAGTGTGATTTATTTTTGTGTATCTTTCGTTTGTCTTTCAGAATTTCCACAAACAGTTTTTGTCCCCCTTGTCGAAATTAAATGTTTCGCTTCTTTTTAATTTATGGGCAAATGGGACGAATTGAATATTGACGGTCACGGAGGGTATATCTCATCCCTTCATAAATGCTAACGGAATATGCAAATTTTTTCCTTTCAGTATAAAGCGAATTGGTCCAATATGCACATGATGGTATGAAGATGGTATTGCCGTTTCGTTTGCTTGTCAGTAACAAACCACTTTCTCCGTTTTGAGTAACATATTCTCCATCGCAATTCGTGAATAACTCGCACCACTCATCGTATGAAGGTATACGCCAATTGCCTCCCCATTTTACATGCGCAGCATCGTCCTGAAGTTCTAACTTTGTTATATTATCTATTGTATTGTATTTTTTCATCTTCACACCATCCTCATCTGACCATTTGTACCTATCCCAACCTGGTGTGCCATCATATAGAGATGGTTCAATTTCCCCCCAAGCATATGTGGCTCCACCTTCCTCATGACTATTAGCACCTAGATTACACGTTGCCCATTTCACACTAAGGCCGAGGTCAACGTATGCATGGCCAACATGTTTGGAGGTCTCCATCGGTTGAACACGAGTTCTAAATACGGGCCTTGCGGTATATCCACCATAACGATCGAAACCGTCGACAATTGGGGCACTGCCCCCCTCATGAAACCACACAATTTCTGACATATAATCGTACCGAGAATCAAGTGTATTCGTTAAATAGAACCCATCATCATGTTCGATAGCGGGTTCTCCCCAATGGTATTGGATTTTCCTATCACTAGCTGGCAGAAAAATACTATTACCATTTTTTTTGCTCGTTCCCTTAATTCCTTTCCGCCCATTCTGAGTAACCCAAGTCCAAGTACAATTCTCAATTAACTCTTTGCATTCATCCACACTTGGTAAATACCAATCTCCTCCCCATCTCGCATGAGCTACATCGTCTTGGGGATCTAACCTAGTTTGTCTTTCATTATATTTTGTAAATTGGTGGCGGTAATATCCATTCTCTCCTCCTAAAAATTTATAGTTGTTTTTGGCGTATGTTGATTTATAAGAAGTTTCTCCCCAGGCGAAATAATCACCATAATCTTCGGGTTGGTAGCTTCCTACATTACACGTTGCCCATTTCACGCTGAGCCCTAAGTCTACATACTCGTGTCCATTGTGGGTTTGTGCTAAAGTACACAAGGGTGTCATAAGTAATAAATTGACAACTCCAATCAAAAGAAAATTTAAACGTTTCATAATGCTTATGTTCTTGATTAGCTAATACGTTTTGACTTTTTTATGCGCTAGCATATTCACATGCTACAAATTTATACACATATTTTAGAAACTTAGATTCAATAAATACAATTCTTTGTTAGCATTCATAGAAGTTAGTGAGTTAATTATGGTATGATAAAACAACATATGAGAATATTGAATTTATGGGGAATTGCAAAAAAAGAGGATGCTAACAAAGTTAGCATCCTCTTTTTTTGAAGTGGGCAGGGACGGATTCGAACCGCCGAAGCCGTGAAGCAACAGATTTACAGTCTGCCCGTTTTAACCACTTACCTACCTACCCGGTGCATCTTCAAGGGGTCCTTGTAAAGGTGTTTCCCTTAATTGCGATGCAAAGATATTGCTTAATTTTGTAACTGCCAAGAGAAATCAGCCATTTTTATTGCAGAAAGTGCAAATTCCTTTCCTTTATTGCCGATTTTGCCAGTTGTACGTTCCAAAGCTTGCTCTTCGTTGTTTACAGTAAGTACTCCATATATAATAGGAGTGTCGGCTGTTGCATTGATGTGAGCAATTCCTTGTGTTGTGCCTTGACAGATGTAATCAAAGTGGGGAGTGTCTCCCTTGATTACACAACCGATAGCAATAACCGCATCGAGGTAGCCGCGTTTCGCAAGTTGTGAGCATGCGTAGATGAGTTCAAAACTTCCAGGTACGCGCTCAATAGTGATGCTGCTTTCCGCCACACCGTATTGCTTGAGTGTTTGTACGGCACCTTCAAGTAATGTGTCAGTGATGTGATTGTTCCATTCTGTTACTACGATGCCAAAACGGTATTGCGAGGCATCAGGTACTTCGTTGTTTGCGTTGTCAATGTAAGAAAAGGATGACATAATTATTATTGCGTTAGAAAATAGTTTAGATGAAAGAATCTACAAATGTAAACAGAGGTGACTTATTGCTGACGTTGTAATGGGGGAGTCTGGTTTCAAGCGTCCTCTGTAATTTGTTTTATTGATTAACTGAAATTGAGAATTGAATCCACGTAATGTGTGATTCAATTCTCAATTCATTATTTTTTGCGAGAGGCGTATTATTTCTTAGCACGTTCAATGTACTTTTCAATTTCGGCGGGTGAACCAGATGAAAGTGTTGAAGTGGGGTAGTCACTCTTGATTGTTTCGTAAATCTTAAGAGCTTCTGCCTTCTTGTCTTGACTTTCAAGGAGTCTACCTGCTTCAAGGAGACACATAGGACTGAGCGCGCTATTATCTGCTTGTTCTGCTGCTTCCTGGAATGTGCTGATAGCCTTGTCAATGTTGTTTACCTCTGCATAACACTGAGCGAGTGCGAAAAGTCCCATTGCAGATACTGACTGGTCATCGCCAGGGTTGAATGCTTCAAGGTAGGGGATTGCTTCTTCATACTTGCCAAGTTTTGCATAGCACGCACCAGCTTGGAGGTTTGCAAGATTTGCACCTTCGGTTCCGCTAAATTCATCAGCGATTTTAGCATAACCGGGGAATGTGCCTTCACCATTGATGGCAATAGTAAGAGAGAGTGAGTCGCCCTGCTGAACGTACTGAAGACCTTCAGTGAAAAGTGTCTGTGCCTTTTCTTCTCTGGGGTTCTGATAAAGGTGTGTGTAAGCGAGGTAACCACTTACTACAAGTACAATTGCACTAACGATAGTGATAACTTGCTTCTTGTTGTTTTCAAGCCAAGATCCGGTAGTTGCAATTACTTCTGCGGCTTGGTTTTCTTGGGGATTTTGATTTTTAGACATAAGTATGTGTTTGTTTATATTTTACGTTTCGAAGCGCAAAAATAACGATTTTCATTTGATTGATAAAATATTATTGCCGATTTTTAGTAGTTCTGCCTTTTTTAGAGTGAATTATGTGAAATTTTGAGGATACTAAGTATCTTTGCAATTCATATTATAGCGCTATGAAATTAGAAAAATTAACGATTCTCAATTATAAAAATATTATAGATGCCACGTTGGAGTTTTCTCCCAACGTGAATTGCTTTGTAGGCAGAAACGGGATGGGTAAGACGAATGTGTTGGATGCAATTTATTACCTTTCGTTTTGCAAAAGTAGATTTTCCACGGCAGATGCCATTTCTGTTCGCCATGGAGAAGAATTCTTCATGCTTCAAGGTTTATATGAACGTGAGGATGGAGGCAATGAGCAGGTGCATTTAGCTTTTAAGAAGGGTGGTCGCAAACACTTGAAACGTAATGACAAGGAGTACAAACGCCTTTCCGAACACTTAGGATTGATTCCTCTCGTTATGATTTCTCCGTCTGATTCGTTGTTGATTAATTCGGGAAGTGAGGAACGTCGTAAGTTTATTGATATGGTTGTGGCGCAATATGATAGTCGTTATGTTGAATGTCTTTTGCGCTATGAGAAGACGCTTAAACAGCGCAACGCTCTTTTGAAGCAGGAGGAGGAACCTGATGCGGGGGTGATGGAGGTTTTGGAAGAGATGATGTCAATGGATGCTTCCTATATATATGAATGTCGAAAGGCATTTGTGAGTGAGTTTACCCCCATCTTTCAGTCATTATACCTTTCCCTGTGTGATAATGATGTGGAAAAGGTTTCTATACAATATGCCTCTCATATTTCAAGAGGAGAATTGAAGGAACAACTCACGTCTTTCAGAGCAAAGGAACGCATTGTGGGTTATACGTTGCATGGTGTGCATCGTGACGACTTAGAATTGTATCTTAATGAATATCCTATTCGTCAAGAGGGTTCGCAAGGGCAAACAAAAACCTATTTTATTGCTTTAAAACTCGCACAATTCCTTTATCTCAAGGAGCGCGGGAATCAGCATACTCCCTTATTGTTGTTGGATGATATATTTGATAAGTTAGACGCTGGACGTGTGGCACGTATTATTAATTATGTGTCTGGAAATGCCTTTGGACAGATTTTTATCACGGATACTAACCGAGAACACCTTGACAGCATATTGGCAATGACGACCAAGGATTACAAACTTTTCCACGTTTCAAACGGAGATATTAAAGAGTAGGGAGGAGGAGATTATGAAACGCAGAAATTCAGAAAACGTTACCGAAGTCTTATTTCAATATTTACGTGCCAACGGATTAGAAGGTCCTTTAAATGAACATCGCCTACTTCAGGCATGGGAAGAAGTGATGGGGGAAGTCGTAGCACGCTATACCACTCAAAAATATCTAAAGAATCAAACCCTCTTTGTGCATCTCTCTTCTGCACCATTGAAATCTGAATTAATGATGCGTAGATCGGAGATTATTAAGTTGCTTAATGACAAAGTTGGGAGTATCGTGATTTATGACTTAATTCTTAGGTGAGTCGTTTTTAGTTGTTAACTTGCTGAAGTATAACTATTAAACCTTGTTTTGATAAAGTTATCGTTCCGACTTAGATTCCGTGTGAAAATTAAGTCTCACTTAGGAAAAATTCTTTGAGAGTTAAGAAAAATTCTTTAAGACTTAGGAATAACTCTTTGAGACTTAATTTCTCCTAAAATAGATTGATTTTGGGGCGGAGTACGATGAGGTGAGAAGGGCATTAAAATGATGATATTAATTACATGCTTAGAGTTGAGGCACCCTATTTCATTTAAAAGTAAAACCTTCACCATTTATGAAAATATATTCCAACTTAACCGCACTAATTGGTTCAACTCCATTATTAGAGGCACAACGCTTGACAAATGTCAAAAATTTGAATGCCAAAATATTGCTTAAATTGGAAGCTTTGAATCCAGGGGGAAGTGTAAAGGATCGCGTGGCGCTTGCTATGATTGAGGATGCTGAAAAGAAAGGACTTCTCACCTCAGGTGGCACGATAATTGAAGCAACAAGTGGAAACACAGGGATTGGTTTGGCGTGGATAGCAAAGATAAAGGGTTATCGCCTAATCCTTACTATGCCCGAAACGATGAGCATTGAGCGACAACATTTGTTGCGATTACACGGTGCTGAGGTTGTGTTAACTCCTGGAAATGAAGGTATGGCGGGTTCGGTGAGAAAGGCACAATGTTTACAAGCGGAGATTGCTGGTGCTGTCATGCTCAAACAATTTGAAAATAATGCTTGTGTGACTGCTCACGAACAAACAACAGGTGTCGAAATTTGGAATGACACAGACGGAAAGGTTGAGGTGGTAGTTGCGAGTGTTGGAACGGGTGGAACACTTACGGGAGTGGCGCGCGCACTCAAACGTTTGAATCCTCAAATTCATATTGTGGCGGTTGAACCCAAGTCATCACCTGTTCTTTCTGGAGGAAACCCAGGGGCACATGCTATTCAAGGTATTGGTGCAGGTTTTATTCCGAAGATTTATGACGCTGACTTAGTGGACGAGGTGATTCAGATAACTGATGCCGAAGCGCTCGAAGGTGTGCGGGAGTTAATGACTCATGAAGGTGTCTTTGCTGGAATCTCATCAGGTGCTGCTATTAAAGCGGCGATAAAGATTTCGCAACGCTCCAACTTTCAGAATGCCACTATTGTCACGATTCTTCCCGACACTGGAAGTAGGTATATTTCAGTGTTGGCAGAAAAAGAAAACTAATTTAGTATGCAACAAAAGATTCATATTCTAAATACGACCACAGAGCATCTCTCTGATTTGTCTCAACATCCAGAGTTGTTTCTCCAACGCAATCAGAACGAACGATTGCCATCAGGCGTCTCGCTTGAGGAAATTATTCTGCTGGTGCGCTCGGTGATATTTCCTGGTTATTACGGACGTTCGGTGTTGAATGCCACAACAATCCCTTATCATATAGGAACAGCCTTAGAGCGCCTTTATCTGTTGCTAACTGAACAAATTGAGGCGGGACTTTGCTTTGATTGTCATTCAGAGAGGGATTGTGTCAAGTGCAGTTGTAGGAAACGTGCTGAACTTTGTGCCGCTCAAATTATAGAGCGCCTCCCTCACCTTCGTGACATTCTTGCTACGGATGTTGAGGCCGCATATATGGGTGACCCTGCGGCGCATAGTCGTGCAGAGGTAATTTGTTGTTATCCTGCCATCAAGGCGCTTACGTGTTATCGTCTTGCGCATGAACTACATCAGTTAAATGTGCCTCTCATTCCGCGTATTATTACCGAAATGGCACATAGCGAAACGGGAATTGATATTCATCCTGCCGCTCAAATAGGTACGCATTTCACGATTGACCATGGCACTGGCGTAGTTATAGGTGCCACTTGCATCATTGGCAATCATGTAAAGTTATATCAAGGTGTAACGCTCGGGGCAAAGAGTTTCCCCCTTGATGCAGACGGTAATCCCATTAAGCACATTCCGCGCCACCCCATTCTTGAAGACGGAGTCATAGTTTATTCTAATGCAACCATTTTGGGGCGTGTCACAATCGGACGTGACGCGGTAATTGGGGCAAACGTTTGGATCACGCAAAACGTAGAGAGCGGAGCAAAAGTGAGTTTCGGAAAATCTAAGGAGTAGTCTAAAGTTATGCTTACGTAAATCCCTCGTCCTTTTAAGCTCTTGCAATGCTTTACAAAAAATGTTTGTTCAGCATTGCAAACGTCACTTATACCATAAAAATCTGCAAATGGAATTTTAAAATTTTAACCTCGACACTTTGCAGAAAAAATGCAGAAACGTAACTTTGCGTTTTAAGTTAAAAAATCCACAATTAATTATATGGGAGGTTTTTTCGGAACGGTGAGTCAGCAACCTTGCATCACCGACTTGTTTTACGGAACGGACTATAATTCTCACCTCGGCACGCGTCGTGGAGGTATGGCCACTTATTGTAGCGAACGCGGTTTCTCACGTTCCATTCACAATTTAGAGAACACGTATTTCCGCACTCGCTTTGAGGCTGAACTTGATGAGTTTCATGGAAATGCCGGTATTGGCATTATCAGTGATACTGATGCACAACCGTTGTTGATGAACTCTCACCTCGGACGTTTTGCCATCGTCACCGTAGCGCGTATTAATAACATAGAGCAATTAGCGCAACGCTTACTTGACGAAGGACTTCACTTGTCTGAATTCAGTTCTGGTCGAATTAACCCCACAGAACTTATCGCCCTGCTCATCATTCGCGGCCGTACATTCGTTGAAGGTATTGAAAATGTTTTTCGCGAAGTTAAGGGTTCATGCTCCCTCTTGCTCCTTACCGAAAACGGCATCATTGCCGCTCGCGACTCGTGGGGCAGAACTCCCGTAGTCATTGGTATGAAAGAGGGTGCAATGGCTGTAACTAGCGAATCAACAGCCTTTCATAATCTCGGGTATAAAATCTATACCTACCTCGGTCCTGGTGAAATCGTAGAATTGACAGCTGATTCTATGAGGCAGCTGTCAGCTCCGGGTAATGAAATGAAGATGTGTGCTTTCCTGTGGTCGTACTACGGCTATCCCACTTCCACCTATGAAGGCATCAATGTGGAAGCCATGCGCTACCGCAACGGCGCTGCCATTGCCGAGCGGGATATGGAGCAGGGCAGAACCATGGAGATCGACTATGTGGGCGGCGTTCCCGATTCTGGCACCCCCCACGCCATCGGCTATGCCAACCGCACCGGCAAGGCCTTTGCCCGGGCCTTCATCAAGTACACCCCCACTTGGTCCCGTTCCTTTACCACTGGCCGTCAGTCTGAGCGTAAGCGCGTCGCAAAG
>CALFGU010000088.1 GCA_937877685.1 uncultured Prevotella sp. | reverse complement strand
GGAAACAGAAAAACTGATTCAGGAAAGACAGACTAAGGACAAAACCAAGACTGTATCTGTGCCGGCAAACCAGGAAGCGGAAAGCGAAGAACAGGAAATGGACCTCAGAACAGGTATCAAGATTAAGCCATTGGGGAAAATAGACTTGGACAGCTTGAACAAGAAGACTGTAGCAACAAACGAGGAAAAACCGAAGAATGAAGAACTTTCTGTGAAGAAAAACAACGATACAGAAAAGATAACAGAAGAAAAGCAGGAACCCAAACCTGCTAAGAAGGAAAAACTCAGCGTTGAAGAACGTGCTGCAGCCCTTCTCACAGAAAGCGAAGACGGTGTGTTTAAGCTTCGCAACCAACCCGAAGTGTCGGGTCCCAAGGTGTTAGGCACAATCGACCTTTCTGCACTCAATCAGAACACACGTCCTAAGAAGAAGTCGAAGGAAGAACGCAAGAAGGAGCGTGACGAAAAGAATCGCCAGCAGGGTAAGGACGTTGCCAACAAGCAGGGTGCTAACGGTCAGCAGGGCGGTGAAAAGCGCAAGCGTCAGCGCATCGGTAAGGAGCGTGTGGACGTAAATGCTGCAGCAAACCAACAGGGTGGTCAGAAGAAGAATGGCCAGCAGGGCGGTAACAATCAGCAGCAGAACGCTCAGAATACTGGTAAGAAGCAAAAGGATAAGAACCGCAAGCAGGCTGCTCCCGCTAAGCAGGAAGTAACTGCTGAAGACGTAGCAAAGCAAGTTAAGGAAACGCTTGCACGCCTTCAGGGCAAGCAGAGCGCACAGCCTAAGGGTGCGAAGTATCGTAAGGAAAAGCGTGATGCTGCGCGTGAACGCCAGGAAGAACTCATGGCACAGGAACACGCAGAAAGCAAGGTGCTCAAACTTACTGAATTCGTTACAGCTAACGAGTTGGCAACGATGATGAACGTTCCCGTAACGCAGGTTATCGGTACGTGCATGAGCATCGGTATTATGGTTTCAATCAACCAGCGTCTCGACTCAGAAACTATCAACCTCGTGGCTGAAGAATTCGGTTTCCAGACAGAATATGTTTCTGCAGAAGTGCAGGAAGCTATCGTTGTGGAAGAGGATAAGGAAGAAGACCTCCTTGAACGCGCACCTATCGTTACGGTGATGGGTCACGTTGACCACGGTAAGACTTCTTTGCTCGACTACATCCGTTCGGCAAATGTTATTGCGGGTGAAGCGGGTGGTATTACCCAGCACATTGGTGCGTATAACGTAACACTTTCAAGCGGTAAGCACGTAACTTTCCTCGATACTCCCGGTCACGAAGCATTTACTGCCATGCGTGCTCGCGGTGCTCAGGTAACTGACGTAGCTATTATTATCATTGCTGCCGATGACGATATTATGCCTCAGACGAAGGAAGCAATTAACCACGCCGTAGCGGCTGGTGTGCCCATCGTCTTTGCTATTAATAAGATTGATAAACCCGCCGCTAATCCCGATAAGATTAAGGAAGGTCTCGCACAGATGAACTTCCTCGTGGAAGAGTGGGGCGGTAAGTATCAGAGCCAGGATATTTCAGCAAAGCAGGGTATCGGTGTGGACGAACTCCTTGAAAAGGTGCTTCTTGAAGCAGAAATGCTCGAACTCAAGGCAAACCCCAACCGCAAGGCTATTGGTACGATTATCGAATCGTCTTTGGACAAGGGTCGTGGTTATGTTGCGACAGTGCTCGTAAGCAACGGTACGCTCAAGCAGGGTGACGTAGTCCTCGCAGGTACGAACTACGGTAAGGTGAAGGCGCTCTTCGACGAACGTAACCACCGTATCAAGGAAGTAGGTCCCGCTTGCGCAGCAACGCTTCTCGGTTTCAATGGCGCACCTCAGGCGGGTGACCAATTCCACGTAATGGAATCAGAACAGGAAGCGCGTGAAATTGCCAACAAGCGCGAACAGCTCCAACGCGAACAGAGTTTGCGTACGCAGAAAATCCTTACGCTCGACGAAATTGGTCGTCGTATCGCACTCGGTACGTACAAGGAACTCAACATCGTTGTTAAGGGTGACGTGGATGGTTCTGTGGAAGCACTCTCTGACTCGTTCATCAAGCTCTCTACCGAAACGATTGCCGTTAACGTTATCCATAAGGGTGTGGGGCAGATTACTGAAAACGACGTTACCCTTGCTGCCGCTTCTCAAGCAGTTATCGTGGGCTTCCAGGTACGTCCCAGTCAGGGCGCTCGTAAGTTAGCGGATAAGGAAGGCGTAGAAATCCGTCAGTACTCTATCATCTACGACGCTATCGAAGAAGCGAAGGAGGCAATGGAAGGTATGCTCGAACCTATCGTAAAGGAAGAAATGACAGCAACGGTAGAAGTTCGCCAGGTGTTCCACATCTCAAAGGTGGGTTATATTGCTGGTGCATACGTCATGGACGGAAAGGTAAAACGTTCCGACAAGGCACGCTTGATTCGCGACGGTATCGTAATCTTCACAGGCAACATTGCTGCGCTTAAGCGCTTCAAGGACGACGTGAAGGAAGTGACTACAAACTTCGAGTGTGGTATCAGCCTCCAGGGTTGTAACGACATCAAGGAAGGCGATATTATCGAAACCTTCCAGGAAGTTGAAATCAAGCAGAAGTTGAAATAAGAAAATAGAGGGGGGAACGGTTAACGATTAATGGTGAACATTTAACGGCCATGCGGAGTGACAACTTCTCCGTTCACCGTTCACCTTTAATCGTTCACCGTTTCCCCCTTCCTTTTCACCTTTAACTAAACCAACAAAAAAACTATGTATCTAGATATATTTATATGTGTGATAATTGGGTTTGCTTTGGTGCGCGGATTCCTCAATGGATTTATTAAGGAAATCGCTTCCGCCGTGGGGTTCCTGCTTGGGTTGTTAGTGGCCATAACCTGCTACGAGCAATTTGGCGAATACCTCAAGGTGGATGGCACCGAGGTGAATATGTTTACCAGCATCGTAGCATTCTTACTGTTGTGGATTGTCGTGCCTATCGTGTTCGGATTTTTAGCAAACTTATTGACCAAAGCCATTGACCACTCATCGCTCAGCTTTGTGAATCGTTTGTTTGGAGGACTGGTGAGCGTTGTCAAATTTGTGGTACTCTTGAGTTGTGTGCTCAACGTAATGGCAGAATTACGCATTCTCAACGAGGAACGTGTTGAAGGTTCATCACTCGCTGTGCCCGTGCAATCCATAACTCTGTTTGCGATTGAAAAAGCTCCTGAATATGCACCCAAGGTTCAGGAATTCGTGGATACTGTGTTTATAGAACGTTGAACGATTAACGGTGAACGGTTAACGATTAACGGTTAACGGGGAACGAAGAGGCTGGCGCGGTATTATCACTCCGCATGGTCCTTTCACCTTTTACCTTTCACCGTTCACCTTTCACCTTTAAAAAATATGAGTGACAAACGTAAACAAAATCAATTCGTCAGTGATGTGGCGGATAAGAAATACGAATACGGCTTCACCACTGACATCGAAACGGAAATCATTGACAAGGGACTCAATGAGGAGGTTATTCGCCTCATATCGGCGAAGAAGGAAGAACCCGAGTGGCTCCTTGAATACCGCCTCAAGGCGTACCGTTACTGGCTCACTTTGGAGCAACCCGATTGGGCTCACGTCAATCTCCCGCAGATTGATTATCAAGACCTTTCCTATTATGCTGACCCCACAAAGAAGCAGAAGGGCGAGGGCAAGAAGGAGATTGACCCCGAACTCATGAAGACGTTTGACAAGTTGGGCATTCCCTTGGAAGAACGTATGATGCTCGCGGGTGTGGCAGTAGATGCCGTGATGGACTCCGTTTCCGTGAAGACCACCTTTAAGGAAAAACTCCAAGAAAAAGGCATTATCTTCTGCTCCATCAGCGAAGCCGTAAGGGAGAATCCCGGCCTCGTGCGCAAGTATCTCGGCACGGTGGTGCCTTATCGCGACAACTTCTTCGCCGCGCTCAACAGCGCCGTCTTCTCCGACGGTTCGTTCGTTTATATTCCCAAGGGCGTGCGTTGCCCTATGGAACTCTCCACCTACTTCCGCATCAATGCGCAAGGCACTGGGCAGTTTGAACGCACGCTTATCGTGTGCGACGAAGGCGCTTACGTATCTTACCTCGAAGGTTGCACAGCGCCCCAGCGCGATGAGAATCAGTTGCACGCCGCTATCGTAGAAATCGTTGTAGAGCAGGATGCCGAGGTAAAGTATTCCACCGTGCAAAACTGGTATCCCGGAGATGCCGAAGGCCGAGGCGGAGTCTATAACCTCGTAACGAAGCGCGGACACTTGCGTGGGGCGAATGCCAAACTTTCTTGGACGCAGGTAGAAACGGGTTCCGCCGTCACGTGGAAATATCCCTCATGCGTGCTCTCGGGCGACAATTCGCAGGCGGAATTCTACAGTGTGGCGGTCACGAACAACTATCAGGAGGCCGACACGGGCACAAAGATGATTCACATCGGCAAGAACACGCGCTCACGTATCATCTCCAAGGGAATCTCTGCCGGAAAGAGTCAAAATTCTTACCGCGGACTTGTCAAGGTGGGTAGCAAAGCCGAAGGCGCACGTAACTATTCTTCGTGCGACTCCCTTTTGCTGAGTAGCACCAGCGGTGCGCACACCTTCCCTTATATAGATGTGCACAACAATAACGCCACCGTTGAACACGAAGCAACGACCTCAAAAATCTCTGAGGATCAACTTTTCTACTGCCAGCAACGTGGCATCCCCATTGAGGGAGCCGTTGACCTCATCGTGAATGGTTATGCCAAGGAAGTGATTAACAAGCTCCCCATGGAGTTTGCCGTTGAGGCGCAAAAGTTGCTTTCCGTATCTTTGGAGGGCAGTGTGGGGTAAACATCCCCTTTGGGGTGACGTGACAACTACTAAAAGACTCGCTTTGAAGCATCGCAATCGTGCTTCAAAGCGAGTTTTTTTATTGTTCGTTTTTTGTAAAACCAACTTGGAGAGTGTCTATGGGTGAACAAACTCTAAACTCCAGTTTTGTTAAAGTCATTTCCTACTTTCATAGCGGTGTTTTTACAACCCTTCCTTACATCTCCAAAACAGAAATAATAATTCGCGCTCTTATTCCTTACTTTGTGCGCCGAATAAGTAATATTGTGCGCCGAATTAGTGACTTTGTGGCGCTCGTTTTTAGTTGCTGAAAAATAGGTACTTATACAGTTCTGGTTTTTGGAGGAAAAGTCGGACGTGTGGGGCATATTCATCGTGCAGGTTCTCACAATGGGCATAAGGACTTCCGCAGATTAAGCGCTAATTTTCGCAGGTTCGACCTTAAAACTTTTTGCTCCGCCTGTGGATAACTTCAGAAAATTGGTGTAACTTTGCAGAACTTATGCGCCAGAAATTTTTCACTTTCCTTACGATTTGTTTTGCCCTCATTGTGGCTGTGCCCTTCTCCGCTTTTGCAGAGAAGAAATTCACGTTGGTAATCGATGCTGGCCATGGCGGACGCGACGCGGGCGCTGTGGGGCGCAAGGCGAAGGAAAAGACGATTAATCTGAACGTAGCGTTGGCCTTTGGCAAGTTGGTGGAAACGAAATGTCCCGAGGTGAAGGTGATTTACACGCGCAAGACGGATAAGTTTGTGACCCTTTCGGAGCGTGCCGCCATTGCCAATCGCAATCATGCCGACCTCTTTATTTCGATTCACACAAATGCTGTGGCGCGCGGGCGAAAGGTGTATGGCACGGAGACGTTCACACTCGGTATGGCGCGTGCGGATGAAAACCTTGAGGTGGCAAAGCGCGAAAACTCCGTAATCACTTACGAAGATAATTATAAGCAGACGTATGCCGGTTTTGACCCCAGCAGTCCTGAGAGTTACATTATCTTTGAATTCATGCAGGACCGTTATATGGAGCAAAGCGTAGAGTTGGCGCGCTGTATCCAAAATCAGTACACATCTCACGCAAAGCGTCAGAACAAAGGCGTGAAGCAGGCGGGTTTCTTGGTGCTTCGTGAAACGTCAATGCCCTCCGTGCTCACGGAATTGGGATTCATTTCAACCCCCGCGGAAGAGGATTATCTGAACTCCTCGCGTGGTCAGCAACAGTTGGCGCAGAGTCTGTATAATGGTTTTGCGACTTATTATAAAAAGGTGACGAAGCATGCCAGTGCGCCCTTGGTGGCGGTGAATGAGGCGGTTGAAACGCCCTCGGAGGAAACTCCTGCTCCCCCAACGCCACAAACGCCAACGACTGCGCCTTCCACTACGCCCCAAAAGGCAACTGCCACCAACGCAAAGCCCGTTTTCAAGGTGCAGATTTTTACCAGTCCTACGAAGGTGAAGTCCACCGACAAGCGCCTGAAGAATGTGCAAAAACCTGACTACTATAAGGACGGAAAAACGTATAAATACACCAGTGGCAGTTCTACGAATTATGCAACAATTAATAACCTCCGTCGCCAACTCTCCAAGCGCTTTAAAGGTTGCTTCGTAGTAGCCTTCCTAAATGGCGAACGCATTGATTTAGACGAGGCACGCAGGTTAGCAAAGTAAAGGGTTAGGTTATAAGGTTCAGAGGTCGCTTCGCTTTAAGGTTTTAAGGTTTAAGGTCTCTTCGCTTTAAGGTTATAAGGTTCAAAGGTCTCTTCGCTTTAAGGTTTTAAGGTCTAAGGACTCTTCGCTATAAGCGTTTTAGAATTTGTGTCCGCATGGCAACTCAAAACCTACAACCTTAAAACCTCATAACCTTCAATAAAAATTTTATGAAAAAAGAAGTCAAGATTGGTATTACCGCCGTTGTAGCGATAATCCTTTTTTACATAGGAATTAATTTCCTAAAGGGAGTAAATGTGTTTACAACCACGAATACTTACTACGTGAAGTTTGAGAATGCTGGCGGGTTGACTCCCTCAGCCTCTGTGTTGGCAAATGGTTATGCCGTGGGTATTGTGAGAGAAATTAACTACAATTACTCCGACAACCAATCCGTAGTCGTATCCATTGAATTGGATAAGGCAATGCACGTACCTGAAGGTACTACCGCCGAACTCGAAACGTCACTCATGGGAAGCGTGACGCTTCATTTGTTGCCCGGTAAGAATCCTGTGAAATATCTTGAGCGTGGTGACACCATTTCTGGGCGTCAGCATTTCGGCGCTATGGAACGTGCGGCGGAAATGTTGCCTCAAGTGGAGCAGATGTTGCCCAAGGTGGATTCCATTATGGGCAATCTGAATCGCCTCACTGGTGACTCTGCGATGCTGGCATTAGTGAAAAACTTGGCGATTATCTCAGAAAATTTGGCGCAGACCACATCGCGTGTTGACCATCTTATGGGCAAGGAAATCCCTGTGCTTCTCAGCAATATGAATGCGCTTACGGGAAATCTCAATAAGGTGGCGGGTGACATTGCTAAGGGAAATTTGGATTCCACAATGACTGTGCTTCATGCCACAATGCAGAATGCTGAAACGCTTACCAGTCGCCTGAATGCGCTAACCTCTACGTTGAACTCCAGTGTGACTTCTACGGACAACAGTCTCGGACTGCTCCTCAACGATCGCAGTATCTACGACGGCTTAAACCACACGATTCATAGCGCTGACTCACTTCTTATCGACATAAAAGCAAATCCCAAACGTTACATCCATTTCTCCGTTTTCGGAAAGAAGAATTAACGGTGAATGGTTAACGGTTAATGGTGAACGATTAACGGTTAACGGTGAACGGGGAACGAGGAACGAAGAGGCTGGCGCGGTATTATCACTCCGCATGGTCTTTAAACGTTAAACGTTAAACTTTCATCGTTCCCCTTTCCCCGTTCCCAGTCCCTCTCTCTCTATTTTCAAAGCATGCACACCCCTCAATCTTTATGGAATAAATGTGTGGAGCACCTCAAACAGGTGATTCCCGCCGCTGATTTTGATAAGACTATTGGGCAACTTACTTTTGTTGGTTTCGCAGAAGGTAAGTTGCGCATTGGTGTGCCTTCTCGTGAGGTGGCACAGGCGATAGACCAGAGTCAGCATGCCAAAACGATTGGGGCAGTACTGGCTGAATGCTTCGGGAGTGGGGTACGCATTACATATACTTTGGTGCAACCGCGCCCACAACAGACAATTCCTCCCGCAGAAGCCGCCCAACTCAACACCATTCAGCAACGCAAACTTCCCCCTCTTGATCCGCAACTCAACCGTCACTATACGTTTGAAAACTTTGTGAGTGGCGCAAGCAACAAATTGGCTCTCTCCGTGGCGCGCTCCATTGCCGACAAACCGCATGGCAATACGTTCAACCCGTTCTTTATTTACGGTCCTTCGGGAGTAGGGAAAACCCACTTGGCTAACGCTATCGGCGTAAGCGTACTCGAACGCAATCCCGAAATGCGCGTACTTTTTGTGTCGGCACACGTTTTTAAGACACAATATACCGAATCGGTGGTGAAGAATAACTTTAACAACTTCATCAACTTCTATCAGTCCATCGATCTGCTCATTATTGACGACGTGCAAGAGGTTTCTACCGCCAAGACTCAGCAAGCCTTTTTCCACATTTTCAATCATCTCCAACAGAGTGGCAGACAAATCATCATGACTTGCGACCGCCCGCCCGTCAAACTCGAAGGGATGGAAGACCGTATGCTTACCCGTTTCAAATGGGGTATGGTTGCGGAAATGGAAATGCCAGATGCTACGCTCCGTCGCGATATTGTGAAGGCCAAACTTAAGCGTAATGGCATCCGCACGGGATTCTCGCAGGAGGTTATCTCTTACATTTCGGAACATGTCGTTAGCAGTGTGCGCGAAATCGAAGGTGTGATTAACGCAATCATGGCTTATTCGATTGTTGACAGTCATGAAATCGACCTTGACTTGGTGAAGCGTATCGTAGCGAGAATGGTGAACCTCGAGAAGCGTGAGATTACGATGGATAACGTTATCCAAACCATCACGGAGCAACTTGGCACTACGCAAAAGGAACTCTTCTCAAAGAGCAGGAAGCAGAGTCTCGTGAAGAGCAGACAACTGGCCATGTATCTGACGCACAAGTACACCAATATGGCATACGCCGAAATTGGTCGCCGATTTGGTGGACGCGATCACACTACCGTCATCCACGCTTGCACACAGATTTCCACCCGCATCAGTTCCGACGCTGATTATCGTCATCAAGTGGAGGAATTAGAGGATATGTTGAAGAAATAAAACCGATAGCAAAAAGAAACACTCAACCGAGGCGCACCGCATGTCTCAGTTGAGTGTTTTTTTATGGGACTTATTTTAAATTTTATGAGTCTTAGTCTTAATTTAGTAAGACATATTTTTAAATCTTTGTACCTTATTTTAAAATCGCACTAACTCTTGGCCAACGTAAAGCGGAATTCCAGTCCCGCATTGGGATGATTATCAACCGAGATGTTACCACGGTGGAACAGCACGGCGTTGCGAACGATGGAAAGTCCGAGTCCCGTTCCGCCAATGTCCTTGGAATGGCTCTTGTCAACTCTGAAGAAGCGCTCGAAAACTCTGTCCTGCTTGTCCCTCGGTATTCCGATACCGTTGTCGGACACGACCAGCACTGCGTCAGCACCGTCGGTGTAGGTGCGGATATGCACTCTTCCGCCGGGTTTGTTATACTTTATCGCGTTGTCGGTGAGATTGTAGATTATCTCCTCGACGATCTTTGCGTTGCCGGGCATACGCACCC
>CALFGU010000087.1 GCA_937877685.1 uncultured Prevotella sp. | reverse complement strand
ACTTGCGCGAACAACTGCAAAGCGCCTTTCCCGAATACACCTTCATGCTACACAATCGGGCCTTTCCCAACGATGAACTCTTCCTCATCATTCTCATTATCGGGGTAGTACTTTCGTTAGGCGCCAGCGTGCTTATCATTGGGGTGATGGGATTCCTGAAAATGGAATTGCAACTCTTCTCCCTCCGTTCGCGCGAAATGGCACTGCGCCGCACGATGGGCGCTCGCACGCGCCACCTCTTCATGCTCCTTGCCTGGGAAGTCGTTATCGTCTTTGCGCTGACCATGCTTGCAACCGTGGCGCTGACCTACTCTCTGGCAGATTATGCCCTCCCCATCCTACAGCACTTTTATTATAAGCAACTGAATATCGATGTGGACTTCATCCTGAACCTTGAACTGTGGATAACGCTTGGCACACTCTTGCTCGCCCTCATCGCAGCCTTTGCCGCCGTTTACCGCCAGTTGCGCACTCCCGTAGGTATGCGAGTGGGGCGCAGTCACCGCACGATGACAAGGGGACAAGGCTTTATGCTCACCACGCAACTCACCGTGAGCATGTTCCTTACCTTTGCTGTGCTCGGCATGATGTATGTGTTTGGCATCATAGAGAAACTGGAAAGCGGAGGCATCTCAGAAGACCGCACGCCTTACCAACAGGCCATCATTATTCCCCAACCCACTTTTGAAATTGCCATTCCTGACTTCCCCAATCGTTTGGCGCAAAATAGGGACGTAGAACACGTGGGGTATAGAATTTTCAGCCCTGCTGAAGTAGCACCAGACCAACTCGACAGAACACTGGTGCGCAATTTCTGGACCAATAAAAATGATGATGGTACATTCCGGAGCTACGGTTATAGTTTCTTCTCCACCAGCGAAAATCTGATTGACCTCTTGAAGATAGAGATTACCCCCAATCTCCCTGCCGATAGCACGGTACACGGTTTTTACTGCGCCATTTACGTACGCACCGAGCAGGCAGAGCGTCTGCGCAAGAAGTGGAACCTTGACGTCAGTCGTGACGAGCAGGTGCGTCCGCTCTACAAGCAACGCTCCTACACGCTTATCGGTTATGCTCCTGCCCTTCCGGAGTATCGTCATGGTTCTTATACTTGCCCTTCCTTCTGGATGGTGGACGAAGACATCGACTGGCGTGATTTGCGCAACTCTTCGGAACTGCATTCTCACTCTCCGAACCCTCACTACATCATCTTCCCCAAGGAGGGAAAGTACAACAAGGTGAAGGACGACATCACCGAACTCTACCGCGAAGCACGTCCGGGCGACCGTAATATCCTGCCGATTCACAATCTCGCAGATGAGTGGTTTAACCTCATGCGCATGATTGAAATGATGCGCCAACTCTGCCTGATTCTCGTCATCGTGAGTATCCTCTGCATCGTAGCAAGTGTGTATTCCGCCATTGCCCTTGAAAGTCGTGGGCGACAGAAGGAAGTGGCACTACGCAAGATTCACGGCGCCCACACTCGCGACATCATCCTGCTCTTCGGCAAATATTACCTGCGCCTGCTCGCTATCAGCGCCGTAATCGTCATTGTCATTTCCAGCGCCGTCATAGCAACGATACTCGTAGTCGATGGAGACATCGGCCTCGGCAAAGACCTCCCCTGGCTCTTCTTCTACCTCATCCTCGCCATCCTCATTGTCGTCGCCATTACCCTTCTCACCATCAGCAACAAGATTTGGAAGGTGAGCAAGACGCATCCGGCGAAGATTATCAAAAAGGAGTAGCACAATTATATTAGAATATCCAGATTATTAATTCAATAAATATTTACAACTATGATCACTCTTAAGAACATCAAGAAAGTTTTTGAAACTGAAGAAGTACAGACATGGGCTCTCCAGGGCGTAGACCTCGAAGTAAAGAAAGGCGAATTTGTTGCCATCATGGGACCTTCGGGATGCGGTAAATCCACCTTGCTTAACATCCTCGGTTTACTCGACACGCCCACAGAGGGAACCTACATGCTCGATGGCAAGGATGTGAGCCACATGAACGAAGACCAGCGCACGGATATCCGTAAGGGCAAACTCGGTTTCGTGTTCCAAAGTTTCAACCTTATCGACGAGCTCAATGTATCAGAAAATGTGGAACTCCCCCTCATCTACATGGGGGTCAGCAAGAAAGAGCGCAAAGAAAAGGTGGTTGAACACCTCCGTCGCGTAGCCATGTCGCATCGTTCGATACACTTCCCTTCTCAACTTTCAGGCGGTCAGCAACAACGTGTGGCTATTGCTCGAGCTGTTATTTCTCATCCTAGCATTATCCTTGCAGACGAACCTACTGGTAACCTTGACTCAAAGCATGGAAAGGAGGTGATGCAACTTCTTCAAGAACTACATGCAGAGGGTACTACCATTGTCATGGTAACTCACTCTCAACACGATGCCAACTACGCAGACCGCATTGTAAGATTGTTTGACGGTACGGTAGTTTCGGAAGTAGAAATGTAAAAGCGTACTCGACACTCCTTTCCATATTAAGCCATGCGCAAACTCACCATCAACCTCCTACAAGCCCTGCGCCACATGCGTCGCAATCTTGGGCAAACCGTTCTCATTATGGGCATACTCTCGTTTGCCCTCACCGCTTTCGTATATTCAGCCTTCACCATTTGGCGCTTGACACACGAGGCGAGTCATATTTCCGACGTAGAGGATGTTTACCTCGTACAGATTCAGACGCCCGAGGGATTTACTCCCTTTAATTACAGCATAAATGACAGTGTGGCGTGCGACATTCTCGATCACGCGCCCGCCGATGCCCAAGTGGGGTATTGCATGTATTCAGGCGTTGACATTATCGGTACACGCGACACGACAATCCTACAGCAAACGGCGATTGTGAGTCCAAACTATTACAAGGTGATGCGCCCTGAGTTTGTCAGTGGCAGACCTGCGACGGAGGAAGGCGAAATTGTGCTCTCCGACGAGTGTGCCCTTGCGCTTTTTGGCACTACCGACGTTGTGGGTTCAACGATTACGGCTAAGTTCAGGCGTGAGAATGACGTGCAGAAGCCTTTGCGGGTGACGGGAGTCGTTAAGGCGGAAAGTTGTAAAACGGTTTCGTATAACTATACGGCGTATCTCTACAAAAAAGTAGAGCCTACACCTGCAATAGACTTCTGTTATTCACCCGATCATATGTCGCTCTACGTCCGCACAGAGCATCCCGAGAGCATGCAACGCACCCTGGATGAAACCGTAGAGCGATTTTCGACATCGCATTACAACGACAACATCACGTCCCTCCAACTCGTGCCCTTCAATATGGCTGAATTGATGCGCCATGAGGGAAGTTTTTGGAAAGCTGCTTTCTATCCAGGCGTCTTTCTCATACTCTCTGCGCTGCTTCTCGTTTCGGCATTGTTCTCCTACTTGGCATTGCTCAACACTGGGGCAGACGCCCGCTGGACCGACCATCGCTTGCGCATCTGTCTGGGAGGAGGTAGTCGCGACACCTTGCTCCGCCTGCAATCTGAGGTGGTGCTGATGATGAGTGGCATTGGCGTGATGACCTTTGTGCTGATGACACTGACGTTCGACACCTTTTTCGAAGGGATGGAGATTTCGCGCTCCGAGGTGTACCTATGGTTTGCGGGCAGTCTGCTCGCACTGCTCCTTGTCCTGCTCACGCTCTGCCTCATTCCCGTATATCTCCAGAATCGAAGGTACCAACGCTCGCTTAAAGGTGCTCCGCAGGGACGTCCCTCAGCCTTGAACTATCCGCTTGCCGTAGTGCAGGTGGCGGTAAGTGTGTTGTTGCTCTTCTTAGTATGGAACGGGGGCAGACAAATCCACTTTGTGACCAACGATGCCTTGGGCTTGGACGCTGAAGGGGTATATGTCTTCGATTGCAAGACTTATAAGGAAAGCAAGATGGTCAACACCGATGCCATTGCCCAAGAAATGTGCTCCCTTTCGGCAATTGACACCTGCATTACAAATCACGAGCTCTTTCAACGCAAATGGATGATGAGCTATATGGTAGCTGGCTTTAAGCAGGGCTTAGTCATGCTGGAACTTACTGAAGCTACGATTGACTTCTTTAAGATGAAGCCCACCTTGTGGAAACCTATGGAGGGCAAATTCAGATGGGGGGAAGACCAGCTGTTACTCAGCAGCAACGCTGCGGCGTATTACGGAGTGACGCCTGAGCATCCGTATATCCAAACTCCCAAGACCTTTGAGGTTATCGGCACACTCGACCTCTGCACCCGCGATTTTCATCAAGAACCTGAGATTATTGCCTACCGCGCCAACATGGATGAATCGGGAGGTGTAAGACTCTACTTCCGCTTCCTCCCCGGACAAGAAAAGGAAGGCATTGCCGCCGTTGAAGAACTCTTGCGCCGTCACGACATCAACCCCGACGCGGGGCAGGTAAGCATCGTCAACTACGGCGAACTTATTGCGCGCGAATATGAAAAGGAGCAACGCTTCCTGTGGTTTTACTCTGTGCTCTCCGTGATAGGTTTAGGCATCGCCCTCTTTGGTTTAATCACCCTCTTGAGTGCCGACCTCCAGCGTCAGCGCCGTGCCCTTGCCATCCGTCGCGTCTTTGGTGCGCACTACAGTGATTGCCTGCGTCGCACGCTCCTTACTTACGGCATCATTGCTGCCCTCGGCACCATCATCGGACTTTGCGTAGGTTATTACCTTATGACGCTGTGGTTGCAAACTTACACCCTGCAAATCACCCTTGGCATCCTTCCCGCCCTCGGTATCATGCTCATCATTGCCCTCATCATCCTCGCCCTTGTTGCCTATAAAGTAAA
>CALFGU010000086.1 GCA_937877685.1 uncultured Prevotella sp. | reverse complement strand
CGAACTCTGTAAGAACATATTTACTACCGATGCAATAATCAAACCGATAAGCGCCATCATTAAGAAACGTCCGATTGCACCGAGGTCTTTCTTAATAAAATCCCCTACGAGCGACATTGCACCAAAGGTGCCTGCTGTAACGAAGAACGTAGAGGCGATAGACGCCATGGTGTACGCCAAAAAGATTACTGAGAACGTCACACCATTAAGGACTGAGTACACTAAGAACACGATGCCTGCCGTGGCAAAAGACATGCGCTCAATGCGTGCGGAGAGATATACGACTGCCGTAAACTCTGCAATCATCAAGCCCCAAAACAATACTGAGTTTGAAACTATAGCATATACAATATTGGTATTGTGAGCACAATAAAAGGCAGTAAGTCCTGTAAGTGCAAGCGCAAGTGCCATCCATGTGTAAACCTTGCGCATCAACATCGCGAATGTCGTGGGGTTATCAATGGCGCGCGTATAATTGGTGTAGGATTTCGTGTAAGATGATTCCATAAATTCAGCGTTTTAGAGTTTTAAAATTGGGGAAATTACCTGCCGTACGCAACTACGTTTTGGGAGTCTGACTCTCGAGAGAAGCAAGCGAAAAAATGTTACATTTCAACACCCCTCATATACTCCTAATAATCAGCACATTACTTACCCCTAAAATTATTAGTAAGATATTTTAAAAAAGGTTACTAATAATTTAAATTACATTACTAATAATTTTTGCTACAAGTAATCTTGTTTTTTTCGCAATTAAAAAGGGCGAAAAAGATAGGGGTAAGAACTGCTCAAACGTCCGTGTCCGCACGCCTAAAATTGGGGTGCAAACGCAGTGCATACAAGCATTGGGATTTACTTAAGGTGCAAGTTGTGCCCCATGCGTTCCTTCTTTGTCTTGAGGTAACGCTCGTTGTACTGGTTCGGTTCAACTTCGATGGGCACGTTCTCAACAATTTCAAGACCGTAAGCTTCAAGACCTACGCGCTTTACGGGGTTGTTTGACATAAGGCGCATTTTGCTTACGCCAAGGAGGTTGAGGATTTGCGCACCCACGCCGTAGTCGCGCAAGTCGGGGTCATAACCCAAGTGGATATTGGCATCTACGGTATCCATACCCTGTTCCTGGAGCTTGTAAGCTGCAATCTTCGCCATAAGACCAATGCCACGACCTTCCTGGTTGAGGTAGAGCACAACGCCCTTTCCTTCTGCTTCCACCATGCTCATCGCGCGGTGAAGCTGTTC
>CALFGU010000085.1 GCA_937877685.1 uncultured Prevotella sp. | reverse complement strand
AACTTGAGTTCGTCGTTCATGACGGGGGGCAAAGCGAGGTCAGCAAAGTGTTGCATCTTGAGGAACCATTGCATGGAGAGTTTAGGTTCGATAGCAACACCTGTGCGTTCGGAGCAACCTACCTTGTTGGTGTAGGGTTCTACCTTCTCCATGAGTCCTGCTTCCTGAAGGTCCTTCTCAATCTGTCGGCGCACGTCGAAACGGTCCATGCCTACGTACATGCCTGCGGCTTCAGAGAGGGTGCCGTTGTCGTTGAAAATGTCGATAGAGGGGAGGTTGTACTTCTCGCCGAGCATGTAGTCGTTAACGTCGTGAGCGGGAGTCACCTTGAGGCAACCAGTACCAAACTCTACGTCAACATATTCGTCCTCAATCACGGGGATGCTACGGCCTACGATGGGCACAATGACGCGCTTGCCTTTGAGCCATTCGTTCTTGGGGTCGTTGGGGTTAATACACATAGCTGTGTCGCCCATGATAGTTTCGGGGCGTGTTGTTGCCACAACGGCATAACGACCTTCAGCGTCACCTTCTACCTTGTAACGGAGATAGTAGAGTTTAGAATTTTCTTCCTTGTAAATAACTTCTTCATCTGAGAGTGCGGTTTGAGCCGCAGGGTCCCAGTTTACCATACGTACGCCACGGTAAATCAACCCCTTGTTATAGAGGTCGACAAACACCTTGATGACGCTTTCAGAACGCTCATCGTCCATAGTGAAGGCAGTACGATCCCAGTCACAAGAAGCCCCCACACGGCGCAACTGCTTGAGAATAATTCCACCATGTTCTTCTGTCCATTCCCATGCGTGCTTCAAAAATTCTTCACGGGTGAGGTCGGTCTTCTTAATACCGCGTTCAGCAAGGCGATTTACTACCTTTGCTTCGGTTGCAATAGAAGCGTGGTCGGTACCCGGCACCCAACATGCATTCTTCCCCTCCATGCGTGCACGACGTACGAGGATGTCTTGAATGGTGTTGTTGAGCATGTGCCCCATGTGGAGCACACCAGTAACATTGGGTGGAGGAATCACCACGGTGTAGGCCTCACGACCATCGGGTTTTGAACTGAAAAGTTTATTGTCTAACCAGTATTGATACCATTTGCCTTCTACGGCATCGGGACTATATTTAGTAGCTAATTCCATGAATTATAATTATTGATTAAGTAGTTGCTCTGTTGTAAATGTTAATGGGAGTGTGCGACAATTATAAGTAGATGCCATCACCTCGCCATAAGCACCGGCTGAGCGGAAGACGATGATGTCACCGCGCTGTGACGTGGGAAGAGGGTAATCTTTAGCAAATACGTCGCTACTTTCGCAAATGGGACCTACGATGTCATATTGTGCCGTAGGAGCACCTTCGGCAGTAATGTTTTCGGTGAAATGCAGACTTCCGTACATTGCGGGACGGATGAGTTCAGTAAACCCAGCGTCAACAATAAGGAAATTCTTGGTGTGTCCCTGCTTCACATACAATACCGATGACACCAATGCGCCACATTGTGCGACGATGCTTCTGCCCAGTTCAAAGTGCACTTGTTGACCGTTTCGGATTTCAAGATTGTCTTTGAACACCTTAAAGTAGGCGTTGAAATTAGGAATTGGATTGTGATCGGGATGGTCATAATCAATCCCCAGACCGCCTCCTACGTTGATGCTTTGCGTATGAATACCTTCGGCTTCGAGTTGCAATTGAATTTCGTTGATGCGGTTGCATAGTGCTTCGTAGACGGAGAGGTCCAGGATTTGCGAACCGATGTGGAAGTGGAGTCCCACGTATTCCACCGCTTCAAGTTCGTTGCAAAGGCGGATGGCGGGTATAAGGTCTTCCATGGCAAGTCCGAACTTATTTTCATGAAGTCCCGTTGTTATCTTCTCATGCGTGTGTGCATCGACATTGGGATTTACGCGAAAGGCTAAGCGTGCTTTAACATGGAGTTGCTTGGCTAGTTCGTTGATGACTTCCATCTCGGGCAGACTTTCTACATTGAAGCAACTGATGCCCGCTTGGAGTGCCGTACGAATTTCTCGGTCACTTTTACCTACACCTGCAAAAACAATGCCTTTAGGTGCAAAACCAACTTCTAACGCCCGTTGCACTTCACCACCACTGACGCAATCCACCCCTAATCCAGCCTTTCGGACTAATGTGAGTAGTTCGGGGTTGGCATTCGCCTTGATTGCATAGTGAGCGTGGAAATGAGGCGTTGCAGATAGTTCCTTACGGATAGCGTCAAGAGTTTGACGAAGCAATGACGTATTATAGTAATAGAAAGGACCTACTTCGCGTTCAATTTTCTGAAGCTGTTGAAGCGTTACCCCTTCGTAAAAATTAAATGCCATATACTTTTAGTTAAAAAGCGTCTTACTCAATGCCTTAAGCGCAGCATTCTTGTCTTCGCCCTTAATGAGGAACGAGATGTTGTGTTCCGAACCACCATAAGAAATCATGCGTACGGGGATGTCAGCAAGAGCATTTGTCACCTTTGCTTCAAAACCTACATTATTCCATTGTAAGTCGCCCACAACGCAGATAATGCACATGTCTTCATCTACTTCAACTGTGCCATACTTCTTCAACTCTTCAACAATGGGGTAAATACGACTATTGTTATCGATAGAGAGACTCACGCCCACTTCTGAAGTAGTGACCATATCAATGCTTGTCTTGTAGGTTTCAAAAATTTCAAACACCTTACGGAGGAAACCTGTAGCAAGAAGCATACGACTACTAACAATCTTAATTGCCGTAATATTGTCTTTTGCCGCAATCGCCTTTATCTTACCAAACTCCATTTCGTTATTGATAAGCGTGCCAGGCGCCTTGGGGTCCATAGTGTTCAAAAGACGCACAGGAACACCAGCAAAACGAGCAGGTTGCACACAAGTGGGGTGAAGAATCTTTGCGCCAAAGTAAGCCAATTCTGCGGCTTCATCAAAATGAAGTTGGCGAACGGGTTGTGTGTTATCAACAATACGAGGGTCATTGTTGTGCATGCCGTCAATATCCGTCCAAATCTGAATTTCATCAGCGCCCAGAACTGCACCAATCAAACTGGCGGTATAGTCAGATCCTCCACGCTGAAGGTTATCAACCTTTCCTTCATAATCGCGACAAATGAAGCCTTGAGTGATGTAAAGGTCATAGTCAGGATTTTCGTTCAGAATGTTCTTGAGGTTTTCCTCAATATACTTCATGTCGGGTTCGCTATTCTTATCCGTCTTCATATAGTCAAGCGCGGGAATCAACTTCACCTTCACCCCAATTTCCTTAAGGTAATTTGTCACCATGTTGGTTGACATCATTTCGCCTTGAGCAAGAATTGTCTTTTCCGTAGTTTCGGTGAAATCAGTTCCAGAGAAAGAATGCAAATACATGAATTCATCTTCAAGGAAGTCAGACGTTTTAGCTAACCATTCTTGATTTGAATAGAGTTCTTTTACGTGCTCCATATACTTCGTACGCAACTTATTTATCACATTATTGGCTGCTTCCTTATTACCCTTCTTCAGGTAATCGGCAATTTCAACCAATGTGTTTGTTGTGCCCGACATAGCAGAGAGCACTACGATTTTTTGTTGCTTATCTTCTGTGATGAGTTGTGAAACTTCCTTCATACGCGAAGGAGTACCTACAGAAGTACCACCAAATTTGAGAACTTTCATATTGAATTAATTTATGTTTTTACTGTATAATTGTAGTGAGAGGAAGAATCTTTCCATTCTCACATTTATATATTGCCGTACCTGGATAATCGGTAATGAGATTCAAATTGTGAGTTATCATTATCACCGCGGTTCCTTGTTTATTAATATCCTTTAGGATGGTCATTATCATGTCACTCGTTTCTTTATCCAAATTACCTGTGGGTTCATCCGCCAAAATAATCTTGGGTGAGTTAAGAAGTGCACGCGCAATTGCCACACGTTGTTGTTCGCCACCCGAAAGTTCATGTGGATAGTTATTTGCTTTATCTGAAATGCCTACTGCTTTCAATACTTCAGAAATTCGGGGACCTCTATCGTTTTTGTCCCAATCAGTAACTCGAAGAACGAAATCAAGATTTTCGTAAACCGTATAATCTGCTAAAAGTTGAAAGTCTTGGAAAACAATCCCCAGTTCTCGTCGAAGGTCTGGAAGATGATGTTGCTTCATTTTCATCAAATCATATTCCAAGATTTGTGTAGCGGTTCCTTTGATTGGCAATTCACCATATAGGGATTTCAATAAGGAACTTTTACCCGAACCTACTTTTCCGACAATATATATAAAGTCATTTTCAGAAGCAGAGAAGTTTACATTTTGTAATATCTCACGTTCTTCAATATTAATTGTAGCGTCAACAAAATTAATGAGCATAGCAAATATACCTATTTTAGGAAAAATTAAGTTACTAAGAATTTTTCTTAAGTCACTTATAATTTTAATTAAGTGAGACTTAGTTTTGAGATGAAATATTAACTTATAAAATTACTAAAAAATCGTCTCACATGGATACTTTTTAATAAGCCAGATGTTATCAAGAATATGTGATGCTACTTTTCGGCAATCACAACCATAAGGTTTTTATGCTGAAGAAAGCGAATATGCAAATGACGTAATAACTCCATCAGTTCTTTGTCAACCATCTCCAATACGATATCTCGTATCAATTCTGTTCCTGGTAGCGAAACGTATTTGTAAACCGCTTCTTTTGCACTCCATAGTTTCACCGCTCCTTCAACGTCTTTATCCGATTTTAATAAAGTCAATTCTTGATTACTCAAGAAACGTGACTTTAAGCGCAAAGGTTTGTCGTTGATGACTTGTACATCTAATCCCACTTGTTGCTTGCTTAATGCAATTGCAACAAAATTCCCCGAATGACTAATACTGATATGCTTATCACTATTCAACAGAATGGGGGCTCCATTTGAAGAATACTCAATTATAGCGTTATCCCCCTCAATGAGCTTTAATAAAAGTCGTGTGCAAAGCCATTCCCTTTGACGTGTTTGACTTTTAAATGAAGTCATTGCTTGGTTTAACATTAGAGCAGGTAAATGATGTGCAAGCAGACAGGCATCTATCATAGAGGTGTCCATGATATAAACCTCAGACTCCCCTATTCTATGTTTCGTTATCGAAACGTTTTCCGGAACTAGAACGGACATTTCTCGGGTGCGGCAGGGGTAGTTTGTTCTTGTTGCTGCTTAGGTTTCGGGGTGAGCAATTCAATAGAATTTGCCCAAATTTCAGTCACATTATGTGTGCGCCCTTGTTTATCTGTATATGAGCGTGTGCGTAATTCCCCTTCAACGTAGAGTTTATCGCCAGTGTGCACATATTTCTCAACAAGTTCTGCTTGTTTTCTCCAAAGTAAAACACGGTGCCACTCTGTTCTTTCAGGAACTACAGTACCATTAGGTAAGGTATAGCCTCGTGTGCTTGTTGCCAAACTAACAACAGCTGTTGCTACACCTTCTTCAATATATCTAACCTCGGGTTCTTTTCCTACGTTCCCGATAAGCATTACTTTGTTTAATGACATAATATTTAAATTCAAGAGATAAAAGGATTAAACCACTTAAGTTTAAAGAGTATCACTCGACGATTTAACGGAGGCGGTTAGAAGAACGCACTAATTCGTCATCCTTACGAATGGCGCGCTTTGCCAAAACTACCATGAGAATTGTCAAGAGTGGCAACAACAAACTGAAGTAACAGATATGGGGCATTGCCGCTTGAGATTGGATAAACAACCAACCTTCTACAATCGCTAAGCACATACTTGCAAAAGTGGCAAAAATCAAGAGCGTACAGATTTTCATTTGTGTCTTGCGACATTTGAATTTAAATATCGCAACTAACGCACAAATGGAAATGAGCGCAGAAATTACAACGACTTCAATATTTGAAATATCATTGTAAAGATAAACGTATTGCCCAGCAAGTTCAGGAATCTCTTGATTATAAGTACCTACAGGAACAAACAAACAAGTCCACTGAAGAAGAATAGCGACAATGAGATATAATGTTTGGATACGTTGCCACATAATCTGAAGAATTAAGCGTAAATGTATGAAAGTTATAGTTGTATATGAATAAGTGGTTATATTCAAAGTTTAACACAATGATTAACATGACTTAACCATCTTTTTTTGAAAGAAGGATTACCATGACACATTGCAAATTAAACTGATATGCCCCTACCTAAACCCAGAGTTGAATACTATTACAGAAAAACTAAACGAGTGACAAGTAGCAACCTACATAGGGAACTACTTGCCACTTGTAATATTAAACAACTATTATTAGTCATCAAGGTTTTCCTTATCCTTAGCAGGATTACGATGATAAATACGCTTGTTTAAGAACTCCTCTGCCGCAATAAGTGTAGGTTTGGGAAGTTTTTCGTAATAACGACTGATTTCAATCTGCTCAAGATTTTCAAATGTTTCTTCAAGACCGTCATTACCTGAAGCAAATTCCTTCAATTTCTTGTTAAGGTCTTCCTTCATTTTTACGGAAATCTGATTTGAACGCTTTGCCATAATAGCAATGCTTTCATACACATTATCAGTACCTTGACAGAAGTCCATGAGATTGTGCGTCACTGTATTAGTGGGCGCTTTTGATTTCTTGTAATCCATATTTAGTTTGCTCTTTCGAGTGTTATTAAATTATCAATCCATTTTAGCATATTTAGAAGCCTTCTTGAAAAGTTGGTTTGCTTCTTTTATATACTTTGATTCGGGATATTCGTTCGTAAATCCGTAATATTCATCAATAGCATTGTGATAGCGTTCAATCTTTTTCTCTTCAACACTATTCGCTGCTAATTCAAACTTTGCGCGCAATATTAAAATTGCAAATTCCTCGCGAAGTCGAGTATAGGGATAGTCTCTAATCGCATTTTCAGCGGTAATTACGCATGCTTGATAATTACTACCACCATCATTGCTGCAATTTCCAAAATAATTGCCTAAGTCAAAATATAGTTTAGCAGAGAGATATTCCTTTTCAACCAAAATGTCTTGAAGGTCATAAATAAATTGCATTGCCTGCTCTCTTCTAATACTATAAGGATAGCGCTCAATGAAATTTTGAAACTCTGTTATCGCTTCATAAGTCGGAGTTTGATCTAAACGAACCTCAGGAACCTCTTCCATTAACGATAATGCACAATAAAAATGCGCTTCTTCTGTGTAAACTCCCTTAGGATACGTTTGATAATACTTTCGGAAAATGGAACTTGCTGTTTCATAATTCCCAGAATGATAGTTGCACAAACCAAACAAGAAAAGTGACTCCTGCCCTTTTTCAGTACCTTTCAAAGTCACAATCATTGTTTGCAACAACTGAGAGGCTCTATTATATTGCCCTTGTGCAAAATATTCCTTTGCTGCCTCATATTTGTAATTAAAATCAACAGTCTTGAGTATCTTGCTGTAATTATTACAAGAACTTAGACTTATGATTGCGGCAAGCACAACGAAATAAAGAATCTTACTCATAGTGAAATTTTGGGCAAATTTACAAAATGCTGACGGATTGAGCAAGAACTAAGATTTACATTTAATCTTTTTAACACAAAATATAGCAAATTATTTAGGTCGAAAGCATGTACAACATCCAAGTTATATCCTTTATTGCAATTTTGAAGCAATAAAAAACAGGCAAACACTTTGTCATTTGAAAAATTGTTTCTATTTTTGCACTCGAAATTACAGCATGTAACATGGGTAAGTGCTGTACGGCCAGCTCCCTTCGAATCCTCCAGGGCTTGATCGCAGCAAAGGTAGTTGGTTGTAGCGGCGCGATGCAGTTAGCTTACCCTCCCGCCTCTTTAGCTCAGTTGGCCAGAGCACGTGATTTGTAATCTCGGGGTCGTTGGTTCGAATCCGACAAGAGGCTCAAAGTGAATTAGGGAAACCTGATTCACTTTTTTTGTAAACAATGCGTTTAAGTTTTTTAATAATCGTAGTATTTTCTTAATTTTGTAGCGTGATTACGTAATATTATATTTAAAATACATTATCTATCACTTCATATAACAACTAATAGAAATCTAAAAAACAATCATTTATACAATTTTTATCTATTTACATTATGAAAAAACTTGCACTCCTTTTGCTTGCTTTCTGTGCTTTTTTCGGCGCAGAAGCACAAGACAAAAAGGTGGCTATTGCTTCGGCAACAGCATCAGCTTCTCAACCTGGAGAAGAAGCGAAGTATGCCATTGATGGCAACTACAACACTATGTGGCACAGTCCTTACAGCGGTACAAATTTCAGCACTTTGACATTCACGGTGAAACTGAAAGAAGTATCAAAAGTTGACTATGTAAAGTATGTACCTCGTTGTGACAATAGCGACAATGGTAATTGGGTTAAGGTGGAAGTACTTTACTCTGAAAAGACCTCAGGTAGCACGTTTACATCTATTGGTACGTATCAACCGAATGGTGCTTCTACACCTACGGAATTTGATTTAGGTGGTGTAGAATGCGGACAAATTCGCTTTAAGATTAAGGGTGGTTATTTCAATGTAGCATCAGCTGCAGAAATTGAAGTGTATCAAATTGACAATACGAAGCGTGAAGCGTTTGCCACTTATTTCTCTGACGACCTCTATTCAGAATTGAAACCTGAAGTTACTTCAAGTGAAGGTATTGAAGATGCAGACGTAAAACAACTCGTTGACAATCTTCTTACGAATGCCGACAAGTATAAGAAGTTCCGCGTTGGAGAATATGAAGCGTATATGCCTACAAGCACACTTCGAAATATGTTGAAGGTAAGTAGTCAGTATAACAACTATGAAAATCCCACAGGTGTTTACCTCAAAGCTGGCGAATCTTGTCTTGTTGTTGCAAGTGGCATTGGTAGTGCTTCTGTTGGTTTGAAGATTAAGAACTGGTATGAAAATGAAAATTCTAGTTCGTATGGTTTGAAGAATGGTTTAAACTATATTACAGCAACTTCAGAAGGTAACGTATTTGTTGACTACTACACAGCAAATTTTGAAACTGCTCCTAACGTAAAACTCCACTTCATCAATGCTCCCGTTCAAGGTTATTGGGATCAGGAAACAATGACAAATGCAGATTGGATTGAAATGCTTAAGGGCAAGAAAGCTGATGACCATTCAATCATCATCACACGCTCAAAGCATGCACAAACTGCTTACCCCGTTAGCGCATGGTTGCAACACTGTCCTACAAACGTTGACTCTACGATGACGCTCTATCAGCAGGTGCAGTGGGCAGAACGTGACATTCTCGGTTTGGAACGTTATGGCAAGCAAGTGAAGAACCGTCAGCTTTTCTTTGCAACGAATTATGGTTTTATGGCTGCTGGTGGTGATGGTTCATATTGTAATTACACAAGTCTTGGTGGAATTATGTGCCCCGACTCTAAGCGTTTCGATTTTTGGGGTGTTGGTCACGAATGGGGACATAACAATCAGGTAACTCCTGGTTTCAAGTGGTCAGGTTGTGGTGAGACCACCAATAATATCTATGCAGCTTGGGCACAGCTCAACTTTTCAGGTAATCGTCATAGCCTCCGCCTTGAAGACGAAGTTTCTGGTGTAAATGATTACTCTGGTATGCGTGGCGGTCGCTTCCAAACATACTTTGAAGAAGGTTTGCGTAAGGGCATAGCTTGGCAGTTGCAGGATGGTCCCGACTATCACGGTACTACTCCTAATGAAATTACCGTTCAAGGTCAAGATGCTAGTGGTAAGAATATAGGTACAGTTAAAACTACAAGTCGTAACTACGACCACTTTGTTAAACTTGCTCCATTCTGGCAATTGACACTTTGGGGAACATTGGCAGGAAAGTGCCCTGACATCGTTCCTATGGTAATTGAGTCTATCCGCACAACAGATAATTACGGTTCTACTTACAACACCAATGGTAAGCAACAAGTAAACTGGATGAAACTTGCTTGTGATAGTACTAAGATTAACCTTCTTCCCTTCTTTGAAAAGGCAGGTATGCTCCGTCCTATCAACGCGTATATTGAAGACTACGGAGCAGGTTGGAACATCATTAACGAAAAAATGATTAACGACCTCAAGGCTTATGTAGCAAAGCAAGGTTATGCTGATTTCACGGAAGAAATTAACTATATCAACGCTCACAACTTCCACATCTACCGCGATAATCTTAAACTTGAAGTTCCCTCTACACTTGGCACAGGTTGCTCATATAGTTCAGGAAAGGTAAAGGTGCAACACGCTCAGGTGAAGAATGCTGTAGCGTTTGAAACTTACAATGCCGCAGGCGAACTTATCCGCATTACAATGTATGGTCTTGGTAGTGACGACGCACACTCATTCACACAAGTGCTCTATCCTGGTGCTTCAAACGAAGCAGATGCAGCTGCTTATATCATGGCAGTAGGTTATGACGGCACACGTACAAAGATTTACGAAATGGTTAACCAGGTTGTATCGTTAATCCCGAATCATTACTATCGTATTACTAGCAACGGCAAGGGCAATGTGCTTACTTGCGGTAGCGGTTCGGAAATTGGTTTAGACGGTAGCATTACTTGGAATCTGAATCGCACTACTAGTAGCAATAGTAAGTACGACCAAATTTGGTGTTGGGAAGAACGTGACGGTAAGACCTATCTTTACAACCCTCAATCAAATCACTACGCAGGCGGTGAGGGCAATTCAAAGATGGAAAAGCTTTACGATAAGGCTTCAGCTCCCGCATGGAATTCCGTTTGTGTTGATGAAGCTAAGAATCTGTATGTATTAAATATTGACGGCACTGGCAATTATCTTAATGCATATTCTGCAACTGAGACAGGTTTCTGGAGCGGAGGCGAAAGCGATGCCAACAATATATGGAAGGTACAAGAAGTGAAGTTCATATCTATCAGCGTTCCTGAATCAGGATATGTAAACTACTGCATCCCTTTCCCTGTTTCACTCGAGGAAGGTCTTACTGCTTATACTATTTCAGGGCATGAATCACTCACTTACGAAGGAGTTGCATATGATTACGCACTTCTCGAACCCATCGTTGGCAACATTGTTCCTGCTCATGAACCAGTTATTTTCGGAGGTGAAAAAGATTCTTACCGCCTGACTTTTGTCCCCGGTTATTCTACTGAATTGACTCAAAAGAACATCCTCAAGGGTGTAGGTATCAAGCAGCGTTTTGACAAGACAACTATTCTTTCATCATTCAAGACTGCAGAAGAAGCTGGTACAACTTCTTATATTACAGACGCTTCAACTACTACGGTTGCTGTAAATAAGTGTTACATTCTTAAGAAAGACGTAAACAACTTGTCTAAACTTTACCTTGCTGAAAAGAACACAATTACTGCAATTGAATCAACTACAACCAATCCCGAATCTACACAGTTCTATAATTTGGATGGAACAAAAGCAACGAAACTCCAATCAGGTAAGATTTATATCACAACTGAAGGGAAGAAGATTTTAGTAAAGTAAATTCATTCGTGCAACATAATTACAAAAGAAGGGTGTGTCCGCAGACACACCCTTCTTTTTATCCTCCTTGCCAGATTTGAAACTTTTGATTACTACTGAAAACGCTTATACCTACAACCTTTTAACTGGCATCAGGGATATTATAAAATTGGTAAAGATAAAGGTTGATTAATTATTCTTTCTTATGACTACCCCCTCGCTTTTTATTTTTCGTTGTTTTTCTACCTGATGATTTCGACATGCTCTTCTTTCTTGTCCCCCAACCTTTCCGGGAATTTCGAGTCAAAGTTTCTGAATCGGGAGTTGTGAAACCTTGAGGAAGAGGAAGACGTGGTATTTCCTTTTCGAGCAGTTTTTCGATGGACAACAATCGGGAATAGTCAGATGGACTTACAAAAGTAATAGCCCTACCCGACCGACCTGCACGACCTGCACGACCTATTCGGTGAATATATTCTTCGGCGTCGCGAGGTGTGTCATAGTTTATTACCAATAAAATGTCGTCAATGTCAATGCCTCGCGCCACAATATCCGTTGCTACAAGGATATCTATTTGACGCGCTTTGAATTGTTGCATGGTCTTATCTCGCTCGGGTTGCGTCAAATCAGAATGCATCTGAGCTACATTAAAGTTTAAACGCGAAATGCTTTGATAAAGCGCTTTAACCTTTTGCTTTGAGGAGGAGAAGAGGATAACACGTTCTGGGGTTATGTCTTTAAATAGCGTTTCGATTATTTTAAGTTTGTCCTCTTCATGGCAGATACAAACGGATTGCTCAATCGTTTCTGCAGGTTTGCTAATAGCAATATTGACTTCAACGGGATGGCGCGTAATATTCTTCACCAACTGACGAATTTTATCGGGCATCGTTGCTGAGAAAAGAATTGTTTGACGCTCTAAGGGTAATTGATTTATGATGGTTTGAATATCATCGGCAAATCCCATATCTAGCATTCGGTCTGCCTCGTCAAGGACGAAATGTGTCGTACGACTCAAGTCTAACGTGCCCAATTGAAGATGAGCAATCAATCTCCCTGGAGTGGCGATAACAACGTCCGCACCTTGTTGCAGACTCTTGCGCTCTTGCTCATAACGTATTCCATCATTTCCACCATAGATTGCCACACAAGAAACATTCATATAATAAGCAAACCCTTGGAGCACTTGATCTATCTGACGGGCAAGTTCACGAGTGGGTGCCATAATCAAACAATTAACGGCATCCTTGGGATGTGATTCTTTTTGAAGAAGCGTAAGTATGGGCAAAAGATAGGCTGCGGTTTTTCCAGTTCCAGTTTGAGCAATACCCACCAAATCCTTATTCTCCAAAAGGTGAGGAATACACTTTTCTTGTATCGGACTACAGGTTTCGAAGCGCATGTCATAAAGCGCATCTAATATATCTTCAGAAAGAGGAAGGTCTTCGAAATACATAGTTGATATTAAGGCAATTAAGAATATTATAAAAAGCAAAGATAAAAGAGCAAGACATTTCGATGAGATTTCCACGCTTATGCCGTTTCATCTCCCATTAAGAATCTTTGCTCTTTTATCTTTTCTTGTTTAACATGTCTATTGTGGTGCGCGCTTATAAAGCCAGAATGCGATTCCTGCAAAGATTATATTAGGAATCCATGTCGATATAAAGGCCGACCACCCAGCATTAATAGCAAATGTTGCAAAGATTGTTTGGAACATGATGTAGGTAAAACTTAATGCAATACCGACACCAATTGAGAATCCCATACCACCTTTGCGTTTTTCCGCCGAAAGCGACGCACCAATGAGCGTTAGAATAAATGCGGCAAAAGGCGATGCAAAACGTTTGTGATATTCCACTTCAAACGTACTTACTCCTGCAGCACCTCTTAGTTTCTGTTTGTCAATAAATTCGCTCAATTCGGGAAGTGTGAGGGTTTCTTGCTGACCTTTGACGTAGAAGAAATCCTTAGGTTCCATAAAGATTACGGTGTCCATAACCGACCCACTTTTTATTTCCTCTCGTCCGTCAACCATTGTGCGAATTTGGTAATTACGCAATGTCCATGAATAAGGGCGATCGGCAAGTGTGTCATATTGAATGGTTTGCGCCGTCAAGTGACTTACCATATCCTTGTCATCAAACTTATCCAGCGAAAATCCATAACCACTCTTACGCACATTATCAAAACGCGTGATATAAGCAATAACGCCTGTGTCCACTTGCATCTGAATGTTCTCGGCAACGGTGATATTGCGCTTTTTGATATACATGTTATAGAAATCCACCTTCGCAACATTTCCCTTAGGGATAACGTATGCACCAAGAAGGAAAGTGGTAATCGCAATCAAACCTGCAGAAATCATATAGGGACGTAGAAGTCTCGAGAAACTCATCCCTGCACTCTTCATCGCGATAATCTCAGAATTGCCCGCCAACTTTGTAGTAAAAAAGATTACTGAGATAAAAACAAATAGCGGACTGAAGAGGTTGATGAAGTAAGGTATGAAATTGAGGTAATAATCAAAGATAATCTGCTCTGTCGTAGCATTACTTTGCGTCAACTTGTCGATATTCGTATTGAAGTCAAAAATGATTCCAATCGTAATGATTATAGTTATTAGGAAGAAGTAGGTCGTTAGAAACTTCTTGATGATGTAGAGGTCTAACTTATAGATTCCTATTTTGTTGAGATTCATCATAAATATAGGCGGTATATGCAGAAAGGTTATTAGTGAGGAGTTGCAGGAGAAGAGAGTTTAGATGGTGAGGAAACTTACGACATGGAGTATTTCTACTCAGAAAAATCTCCTCCAAATTCCAATACAATTAAAGTCTTCTACCTAATTTTTCCACCATAATCTTCTTCCACGTCACAAACGTTCCATCAAGGATGTGCTTACGCGCTTCCTTCACCAACCACAAATAGAAAGCAAGGTTATGAATCGAACCTATTTGCAGAGCCAAAAGTTCCTTGGCTTTGTAAAGATGATGCAGATATGCCTTTGTGTAATGCGTATCCACAAAACTATGCCCCATGGGGTCGATTGGGGAAAAGTCATCAGCCCACTTCGCATTGCGCATGTTTAAAATGCCCTCTGAGGTAAAGAGACAAGCATTGCGACCATTACGCGTAGGCATCACACAATCAAACATGTCAACACCTCGCTCAATTGCCTCGAGGATATTAATGGGTGTGCCAACCCCCATCAAATATCGCGGACGGTCAGTGGGCAATTCTTCATTAACCACCTCAATCATCTCATACATCTGCTCAGCAGGTTCACCTACGGCAAGTCCGCCAATGGCATAACCTTCGGCATTAAAGTCTGCCATGAAGCGTGCACTTTCTTTTCGTAAATCTTTATACACACAACCTTGCACGATTGGGAAAAGTGACTGATGATAACCATACTTTGGTTCAGTTTCATTAAATCGCTTGATGCAACGTTTTAACCAGTCGTGAGTTAAATCAAGACTTTTGCGAGCGTATGAATAATCCGCCGTGCCAGGAGGGCATTCATCAAATGCCATCATAATGTCGGCACCAATCGTACGCTCAATATCCATCACCTTTTCGGGCGTAAAGAAATGCTTGCTCCCGTCGATATGCGAGCGAAACTCACATCCATCGGCCGTAAGTTTACGAATACCTGTTAACGAGAAGACCTGAAAGCCGCCTGAGTCTGTCAACATGGGGCGGTCAAATCCATTAAATTTGTGCAAGCCACCTGCTTTCTCAATAATGTCAAGTCCTGGACGTAGATATAGATGATACGTATTGCCTAATATAATTTGTGCTTGAATATCCTCCTTTATCTCATGAAGATGCACGCCTTTTACACTCCCAACTGTGCCAACGGGCATAAAAATGGGCGTTTCAATTTGTCCATGATCCGTAATAATAAGTCCAGCACGCGCATTGCTATGACTATCTGTATGAATAAGATTAAACGTTAGTGGCATGAATTTTTCACATTATAATTTATGCAAAATTAAGAAAAAAAGGTGTATCTACTCCACCGCATCTCATTTATATCACAAAAATAGTGTAATTTTGCTTATCACTGTTCTTGATCTATCTCTTTAGAAACATCAAAAATAAGATTACTTTGACGATTTTTTAAGTCTCACTTAGTTTTTCTTAAGTCTCAAATAATTTTTCTTAAGTCTCACTTAATTTTTCCTAAGTCTGACTTAATATCATCTAAATCACCCTACCCGTTTTTACAACGCTTTAATCACACTTCATGTCATACTTCGACTTTAAAAACTTCCGCATTTATCACGACCGTTGTGCCATGAAGGTGGGCACAGATGGGGTGTTGCTCGGCGCATGGGCGCCAGTAGAAAAATCCAAACGCATCCTGGACATTGGCACTGGGAGTGGACTCGTCGCCATCATGATGGCGCAACGTTCGGATGCAGAAATTGTGGGTGTTGAACTTGACACTGAGGCATCTTCACAAGCATTAGAGAATGCACAAAATTCACCATACGCGTCTAGAATTCAAATTATCAATGCAAATATTCTTGATTTTTCTACTCAAGAACTATTTGACACAATCGTTAGCAACCCACCCTTCTTTGAAAATGCGTTAGAATGTCCTGAAGAGGGGCGTAATCGTGCGCGTCACACGTCGTCCCTACCCCTTAACGCATTGATTGAATCGGCATTTCGTTTGCTTACGGATGGAGGTACTTTTTCGGTAATATTACCTTCGGATGTTGCTCAAGAATTCATTGGCGCTTGCATCACCCAGCATTTTACCCCCGTGAGAATCACATCCGTCAAAACCATACCACGTAAGGCACCCAAACGAATGCTTATGTGTTTCAAAAAGGGCATTCATACAGATACACTTTTGCGCGACGAACTCACCCTTGCCGCGCCCTCTGGTGAACGTTCGGAAGCATACAAAGCGCTCACTAAGGATTTTTATTTAGATAAATAACATGTTGTCAATAAAAGAGAATAAAGGCAGGAATCAATCGACTCCTGCCTTTATGTATGTTATAACTAGCACTTGTGCGAGTTAACTAATCGTTATGACCTTACTTTGTATCTCGCAGACCTACGGTACGATTGAAGATAGGATGTTCAGAAGTAGAGTCTTTATCTACATTATAATAACCTATGCGCTGGAACTGCAAATACGTGTAGGGAGGTAATGTTGCCGCCCATTCTTCAATGAATGCATTTTTGTTGACCTTTAAAGAATCGGGATTGAGGAAGGGACGCATAGCGTCAATGCCTCGCACTCCGTTTTCCTTTTCGTATTGCTTAATGGCGTCACGGGGATTTTCGCATGTCCAAAGACAACTATAGTCACGCACTTCACAGGGGATGCAATGCTTTGTACTTACCCAATGTAAGGTCTTACCCTTAATCTTTCGGTCAGAACCGGGCATGCCGCTCTTTGATTCTGGGTCATAAGTGGCATGAATGCACAAGATGTTTCCCTCGGCGTCTTTCTCAATACACTTAGCAGGATCTTCGTCACACTTAATGATATAACCGTTCTTTAAGCGCACTTCCTTACCAGGACCGAGACGCATAAACTTCTTTCCGCCGTCTTCCATAAAGTCGTCACGCTCGATATAGAGTTCACGACTGAAACGGATGATGTGAGTTTCAGAATTTTCATCCTCAGGATTGTTGACTGCTTTCATTTCTTCAACAAGGTCCTCAGGATAATTGTCAATAATTAGTTTAACGGGATCAACGACGGCACTTACACGTTGCGCACGAAGGTTCAAATCTTCACGACAGGCAGCCTCCATGAGTTTAATGTCATTAAGTGCATCGAATGTAGTATAACCTATCTTATCAATGAAGTTAAGAATGGCCTGGGGACTATACCCACGACGACGAATACCACAAAGTGTAGGCATACGAGGGTCATCCCATCCATCTACAACACCCTCATTAGTAAGAATGAGAAGGTTGCGCTTTGACATCAAAGTGTAGTTTAAGTTCAATTTATTAAACTCAAACTGGCGGGGGCGATTGTCATTAATATCTCCTTCATCGCCTTTCCATTCCTTAATCCAGGTCACGAAAAGATCGTAAAGGTCACGGTGAGGCACAAATTCAAGGGTACAAATAGAGTGAGTGACACCCTCCAAATAGTCGCTTTGACCGTGTGTAAAGTCATACATGGGATAGGCATTCCACTTGTTACCAGTACGCCAGTGAGGAAGATTAAGCACACGGTACATAATAGGATCGCGGAAGTGCATATTGGGGCTCGCCATATCAATCTTCGCACGAAGAATCATTTTGCCTGGTTCAACATTACCGCTATTCATTTCGCGGAAAAGTTGCAAACTTTCTTCAGCCGGACGATCACGATATGGACTATTTTTTCCTGGTTCAGTAGGTGTTCCTTTTTGTGCTGCAATTTCTTCAGAAGTTTGCTCATCTACATAAGCCTTTCCCGTCAGAATGCACCATTCGGCAAAATCCCAAAGATCCTGGAAATAGTCGCTGGCATAGCAAATCTTGCCCCACTTATAACCGAGCCACTGAATGTCTTCTTCAATGGCACGTACGTATTCAAGGTCTTCCTTCTGGGGGTTGGTGTCATCCATACGAAGGTAACACTGACCACCAAATTTTTCGGCAATTCCAAAGTCCATTGCAATAGCCTTGGCATGACCAATGTGAAGATAACCATTGGGTTCAGGCGGGAAGCGCGTTTGAAGTCGTCCTCCGTTTTTACCCTCTGCAAGGTCATTCTGAACAATCTTTTCTATGAAGTTCAACGACTTTTTAGGTTCGTCCTTAATTTCTACGTTTGTCATTTTCTATAAGTTAAGTCTGTGTGGATTTTAGTTTGCCATTTCTGAAATAAACTTGATGCGGACAAGGCGTATTTCCTCCTCTGAATAATCTGCGCCTAATTCATCAAGAGCGTCATCTATATCATCGGTTTCAGATTCTTTGAAATAACCATAAATATCATCAATATGCTCGTCATCAAGAATTTCTTCAATGAAATAGTCAATATTAATTTTTGTGCCTGAATAAACAATTGCTTCAATCTCATCCAGGAGTTCGGTGAAGTCAATACCCTTACCTTCAGCAAGGTCATCAAGCATCACTTTGCGGTCAATAGCTTGAATGATGCTCACCTTAAGTTTTGACTTATTAGCAACAGTGCGAATGCGAAGATCTTCGGGACGCTCAATTTCATTATCTTCACAATGCTTCTTAATAAGTTTACAGAATTCATCTCCATAGCGCTTTGCCTTACCAGCCCCAACTCCAGGAATATTTTCTAACTCCTTAATTGTTTGAGGGTAGATAGTTGCCATTGCTTCAAGAGAAGCGTCTTGGAAAATAACATAAGGAGGCACATTCAAATCCTTAGCCATACGCTTACGAAGGTCCTTTATCATGTCATAAAGAACGGGATCTACAGCACATGCTCCGCCACTCTGCACGGGTTCTTCTTCCTCTATTTCATCGTAATCATGATCTTCAACGATTGTGAATGACTTAGGTGACTTAAGGAATGCCTTACCCGCCTTAGTTACTTTTAAGACACCGACATTATCAACATCTTTTTCAAAATAACCACTAATGACGGCTTGTTTGATTACAGGTGTAAGAGTTTTTTCATCAAGATCTTCAAGCGATGCAAAGACATCTAAGTCTTCATGATGATGGGCGAGCACTTCATCTGTTTCATTACCCAATAATATATCGATAATATACTCGTCATTGAAATTTTCCTTTGTTGCAATTACAGCTTCAAGCGCCTTGCATAAATAATCTTTTGCTTCCACTTTTTTCTTTGGATTTAAGCAGTTGTCACAATTATGGCAATTTTCGGGTTCATAGGATTCCCCGAAATAATGCAGAATCAATTTTCTTCGACAGATGGAACTTTCTGCGTAGCTTGCAGTTTCTTTTAAAAGTTGTTTACCAATTTCTTGCTCTGCAACAGGTTTGTCCACCATGAATTTCTCTAATTTTTGGAGGTCCTTATGCGAATAGAATGCCAAACAGATTCCTTCACCACCGTCACGCCCTGCACGCCCTGTCTCTTGATAATAACCTTCGAGACTTTTGGGGATTTCATAGTGAATAACGAATCGCACGTCGGGTTTATCAATACCCATACCAAAAGCGATTGTAGCCACAATAACATCAATATCCTCCATCAAGAATGCGTCTTGCGTCTGACTACGCGTAGCTGCATCCATCCCCGCGTGATAAGCTTGCGCCTTTATATCGTTAGTGCGCAACACTTCTGCAAGTTCTTCAACTTTCTTTCTACTTAAGCAATAAACAATCCCACTACGCCCTGGATGTTGTTTGATAAAACGGATAATATCCTTATCCACTTGGTTCGTCTTGGGGCGCACTTCATAATAAAGATTTGCACGGTTAAACGAACTGCTAAATTCAGCAACGTTCGTCATTCCCAAACTTTTCTTGATGTCACTTCTAACTTTCTCCGTAGCTGTGGCAGTAAGCGCAATAATGGGTGCTACACCAATCTCGTTGACAATAGGACGAATCTTGCGATATTCTGGGCGGAAGTCATGTCCCCATTCCGAAATACAATGAGCTTCATCAATCGCATAGAATGAGATTTTAATACCTTTCAAAAAGGCAACATGTTCCTCCTTAGTCAAGGTTTCAGGGGCAACATAAAGAAGTTTTGTAACTCCCTTCTGTATGTCACTTTTTACTTTATCAATTTGCGACTTGTTCAAAGATGAATTAATAAAGTGTGCTACTCCATCGTCATCAGAGTTATGCCGAATAACATCTACCTGATTTTTCATAAGCGCAATAAGCGGTGAAATCACGATAGCAGTACCATCCATAAGCATGGCAGGGAGTTGGTAACACATTGACTTACCTCCTCCAGTAGGCATCAGCACAAAAACGTCACGCCCATCAAGAAGACTACGAATAATATCTTCTTGATTGTGCTTAAATTGGTCAAAGCCAAAATAGGTTTTGAGCGGTTGGAGTAAGTCAATCTGTTTTTTCATAGTTGATTAAGTTGTCTGAAAGAACTATAAAAAGGGACGAATGCAAGCATTTCAAAAACAAAATTAAAAACAAGTTTTTATCCCTCAAATAAATTTCACTATTTTTTTGAGGGCATTTCCATTTTTTAGTTAATGTATCTTCTTTTCACACTATTATTCTTGGAAACAAAAACCATGATGAGAAGAACGATTCTTTCACCAACCTCTTTTAAACTTTAATTTTAATTCACCGACACTTACAAAAAACAATCTCTTAATTGGAAGAATTTATTTAAGACATAAGAAAAAGCATTAGTATGATGTACAACGTCTTATTTCTAATCAGAATATTTATGGTATATCTGAACATAGATTGAACACAAACTATCATAAAAAAATAAGAATTCGCCAACCTTTAGGGTTTAACGAATTCTTATTTACGGAATACTATTGAAGTACAAAAAATATAACCCTTACAATATTAAAGGAAAATTATAAAATTAAGTGCAACTTTAATAAAGCAGTTAAATTTCATTATTTTCACCTACGGGAAATATCACCTTGGGGCAAAATCCTTGTGCCTCGTCAGGAGTCATACCTGCATAGGCCATTATAATAACTTCATCCCCAACATGAAACAAACGCGCAGCCGCACCATTTAGGCAAATACATCCCGACTTACGTGGTCCGCGGATTACATATGTTTCTATGCGAGCACCATTCATGTTGTTAACAACGTGAACATGTTCATTGGGAAGAATACCTGCGGCATCCATCAAATCTTCGTCAATCGTGATGCTACCCATATAATGAAGGTTTGCTTCAGTAACAGTAGCACAATGTATTTTAGATTTCAATATACTTAGTATCATATCAACTCTTTACTTATATCTTACATTATCTATCAAACGAACAGGACGTGCACCACAGAAGACGGTTATACAACCAACAATCTCGTTAGCATCTTCCCAACTTTCAATCTCTTGGAGTGTTATGCCGTCAACAATTTGATAATACTCTACGTCAAGTCCAGTTATTGAATTCAGTTTTGTTACAACATATTGACAAGTTTCAGCAACTGTATGAGTCTTGGCAAAATCAACACTTTCAAATAGACATTTAGATATATTGAGAGCAACGTCACGTTCTGCATCTGTCAGCAAGGTATTACGACTCGACATAGCCAAACCTGATGCTTCTCGCACTATAGGGCAAGGAATGATACGTACAGGAAGTTGAAGATCTGCCACCATAGCACGAATCACTGCCACTTGCTGAAAGTCCTTTTCTCCAAAATAAGCAACATCGGGTTGCGTCATATAGAAGAGTTTAGATACAATTTGACAAACACCATTGAAATGCCCTGGACGACGCGCACCCTCCATTACCGTATCAATAGGCGGATAAGAAAATTGACGTGTGTCTGGTTCTGGATAAACTTCTTCTACACTAGGAGCAAAAACGATAGATGTGCCTAATTTCTCAAGCAATTCACAATCGGCATCTAGAGTTCGTGGATAATTGAGGAGATCATTCTTGTCATTAAACTGCGTGGGGTTGACAAAAACACTGACAATTGTTATATCGTTTTCACTAACTGAACGTTGTACAAGCGAAGCATGACCTGCATGTAGAGCACCCATTGTAGGAACAAGTCCGATAACTCTGCCTAATGCTCGCTCCTCTGATACACATGCTTCAAGTTCTTTTACTGAATGTATTATCTTCATAATTATTAATTCACGGAAGAGACTATAATGAACAGATTGTGAGTACACTCAAACATCACATTATGTCACTTTAAGAAATTCGAGTGCAAATTTCGTTAAATATTATGATATAAATTAACCTTAAAGCATAAAAATTGCTAAAAAGTGCTCCGTGTAAGCGATTTAGCAATAAAAAACATCGTGTAAATCAATATTTATTCGTAATTTTGCGCTGGTATTTTTGTTTTCAGTTTTCTAATGTCTTCAAATTAGTCCAACCACATGGCGAGACATTAAATTGGAAACACCGTAAAAGAACGGAACTTTTTTATAGACTTAACAATAATAGGATGACAAAGGCGAAGAAGGTATTATTTATTACCCAAGAAATCACTCCGTACGTTCCTGAAAGTAGCATGTCTACAGTAGGACGTAATTTACCACAGTTCATACAAGAAAAGGGAGCAGAAATCCGTACTTTCATGCCACGTTGGGGCATTATTAACGAGCGTCGCAACCAACTACATGAAGTAATTCGCCTTTCAGGCATGAACATCGTCATAGACGACACAGACCACCCCCTCATCATTAAAGTTGCAAGCATACAGGCTGCACGCATGCAAGTGTACTTTATTGATAATGACGACTACTTCCACAAACGTAGCATGATTGCTGATGAAAATGGAGTCGAATATTCCGACAATATTGAGCGCGCTATATTCTACGCACGTGGTGTCTTAGAGACAGTTAAGAAGTTGCGTTGGGTACCAGATGTTATCCATTGCCAAGGATGGATTTCAGCAATTGCACCAATGCTCATTAAAACAGCATTTGCCGACGATACTCCATTTGTTGACACTAAAATTATTTTTGATGCATACGAGCAAATGCCTCAAATGACTCCGCCCGCTAATATTAAGGATTGTCTATATTTCCGTAATATAGACACAGCATTGCTTGATAGCACGGGTATTGATTTTACCCAACCTGATGCCCTCGGAAAATTAGCGGTTTACTTCTCAGATGGTCTTGTTGTTGAGCATGCTGATTCAAATCGCGAACTAGTGGCTTATGCCAAGGAACGAGGCATTGTTGTAAATACACGAGAAAAAGAAGCATCACTTGATGTGTATTCCGAAACATACTCTGCCGTTATAGGCGAATAAATTAATGATCGTATGTGCCGATGTGCCCCAGCACATTGGCACTTTATTCATATATATAATCCCTTATCGTGAAAACACTATTTTCAACATACGTATCCGTAATATCTTGGTGTTTCATTGCAACATTTACAAGTTGCGACGACACAACTGGGACATTCGGCACTTCAGTTATGCCAGAGCATGACGCCTTGGTTACAACTACAAAAACATACAAGATGGACTCCCAAACACAACAGATGGACTCCATTTTAGGTAGTACAAGTACTTGCTATTTAGGTTCGGTTGTTGACCCTGAAACAAGAGCAAAAACCACATGCAACTTCCTTGCACAATTTCATATTTCAGAAAGTTATAGTCTTCCCGAACGAAAAGACCTTATTTTAGACAACAATGAAATTGTCATTGACTCCTGTGATATCCGAATTTACTTTGATAAATACTATGGCGACTCATTGACTACAATGAAACTATGCGTTCAAGAACTGGACACAACAAAAGTAATGGAGGAGGGACAATTCTATTATACAAACATCAACCCTAAAGAGTATATCAACGAAAACTCCAACCAAAAGGTTTCGATGGCCTATGCTGTAAAGGACTTGATGCGCCCTGCCACAGAAACTGAAGGTACATCTTATTATCGTAGCATCCGTGTACCACTTCCAAAGGATTACGGAAAATTCTTGCTTGATAAATATTATGAACACCCAGATTTCTACAAGAATTCTTATATGTTCATTCATCACGTATGTCCGGGTTTCTTTTTTGAAATTACAGGTGGAAGCGGAAGCATGGTAGAAACCGTTATCACTACACTCAACGTGTATTTTAAGTATCATACGAAAGTAGCAGGCAACGACACTATTGTTGATGGTTTACAACGCATGGCGGCAACTGAAGAAGTTTTACAAAACACACAAATTGAAAACAAGTTACCTGCCTCTATGCTTGATTCCTCTAAAGGATACACATATATCAAATCACCAGCAGGTCTTTACACAGAAATAACCTTGCCAATAGACGAGATTATTGCGGGACAACACTACACAGACACCATTAATTCTGCTTCATTCTCGTTGCGTTGCTACAACGACAACACACATAATATTTACGATCTTTCTGCTCCCCCTACAATCCTAATGATTCGTAAAGCAGAGCAACATTCATTTTTTGAAGAATCGAAACTCACGAGCACGCAGGCATACATATCTAACATCAACCCTCAAACCAACGCTTACACCTTCAGCAACGTAAGTCAGTTGATTAAGAAAATGAAGGATGACCGAGATAAAGAATGCGGTGTGCTTCCCACTGATACTGAGACGCAGAGACTTGAAAAGTACAAACAATGGGAAGTAAATAATCCAGATTGGAACAAAGTTATCCTACTTCCAGTTAAACCGGAATATTCATCTTCAAATTCAGCATGGGGTGGCACTAGTCAAACACTTATGCGCATTCATAATGAATTTGGAATGTATAGTGCAAAACTTGAGGGAGGACCGAAAAGCATTGAATTATCGGTAATTTATAGTCGCTTTAATTAATTAACATAGAGCAGAGAAAGGAGACCTACATCCCCACTCTGCTCTTTTATATTGATATTCATAACACATAGATATGCAGGCTTTTCTTCTTGCTGCTGGTTTAGGAACACGTCTTAAACCGCTCACCGACACTATGCCCAAGGCGCTCGTCCCCGTTAAAGAAACTCCACTCTTAAGACATATCACAGATAAACTTATTTCGTCTGGAGCAACACGTATTGTAGTCAACACCCACCATTTTGCCGAACAAATTGTTTCTTATGTTGCCCTACAAGAAGATTGGGACAATGTTATAATTTCAGATGAAAGCAACGCATTGCTTGATACGGGAGGCGGATTAAAAAAAGCACAAACGTTGTTTCATACGGACAACCCAATTCTTATTCACAACGTTGATATTTTAAGCAATGCCAACCTCAGTCAACTTATCGTTGCACACAAAGAACACGACGTAACACTACTAGTTTCAAATCGCACCACCAACCGCTATCTGCTTTTTAATGAAGATATGCGACTGGTTGGATGGACGAATACAACAACCGGAGAAGTGAAAAGTCCCTACCCTAATCTTGACCTTACCAAGTGTCATAAGTTGGCATTTTCAGGCATCCACGTATTCTCTCCTCAGTTATTTTCAATGATGGAGGATTACCCCGAGAAATTCCCAATCATGGACTTTTATCTTAACCATTGCCACGAAATTAATATTTACGGGGTTATCCAACATAATTTACAACTTCTTGATGTAGGAAAATGTGACACGCTCATTGCAGCAGAAAAGTTTATTGAAGAAATCCGTTCATAACATAAAAAAAGATACATATTTTTTCAACAAATTGCTTTGCTACGAAATTAACGAGCAGTAACTTTGCACTCATGAAAACAGGATTTGACCACGAAAAATACCTCAGAATTCAATCTGAGCACATTAAGGATCGCATTGCTCAATTTGGCGACAAACTTTACCTTGAGTTTGGCGGTAAGCTCTTTGATGACAACCACGCCAGTCGTGTGCTACCAGGATTCCAACCTGATAGCAAACTTCAAATGCTTCTCCAACTCAAGGATGAGGCAGAAATCATTATGGTGATCAGCGCCTTTGACATTGAGAAAAATAAGATTCGTGGTGACCTCGGCATCACATACGATGAAGACGTACTTCGATTACGTGGTGAGTTTGAGAAAATAGGACTTTATGTTAGTGGCGTCGTTATCACTCATTATAATAGACAATCAAGCGCTGACGCTTACCGCAACCGTCTCGAACGTATTGGCATTAAAGTGTATTGCCATTACACAATTGACGGTTATCCTCACAATGTTCAGCTCATTGACTCCGACGAAGGTTTCGGAAAGAACGACTATATTGAAACCACACGTCCTTTGGTTATAGTAACCGCACCTGGTCCCGGAAGTGGCAAAATGGCGGTATGTCTCAGCCAACTTTATAATGAGCACAAACGTGGCATTAAAGCAGGATACGCTAAGTTTGAAACATTCCCCGTTTGGAACCTACCTCTCAAGCACCCCATTAACGTAGCTTATGAGGCAGCTACCGCTGACCTTAATGACATCAATATGATTGACCCCCTCCACTTGGAGGCCTACGGTGAAATTGCGGTTAATTACAATCGTGATATTGAGATTTTCCCCGTGCTTAATGCCATTTTCGAAGGTATCTATGGTGAAAATCCATATAAATCACCCACAGATATGGGAGTCAACATGATTGGTTTTTGCCTAAGCGATGAAGAAGTTTGCTCAGATGCGGCACGCGCGGAGATCATTCGTCGCCATTATGATGCACTCAATCGTTATGCGCTTGGAGCTGACAATGAGAACGAAGTCAACAAGATTGCCCTCATCATGAAGCAGGCAAAGTTGACTACTGACTATCGCAAACCCACTATTGCAGCTCGTGAACGTAAGGAACAATGGAATTGCCCAGCAGCAGCCATAGAACTTCATGATGGCACTATTATCAAGGCTGGTTCAAGCGAACTTCTCGGTCCAAGTGCCGCTCTCATTCTTAATGCGACAAAACATCTTGCTGGCATTCCACATGAAGTAAAGCTCATACCACAATCCATGATTGAGCCTATTCAGCGTACAAAAGTATCCTTCCTTCACGGACGCAACCCTCGCCTCCACACGGATGAAGTGCTCGTTGCCCTCTCTCTGCTCAGCACAACTGATGAGAATTGCCGACGTGCTCTCGAACAACTTCCTAAGTTTGATGGATGTCAAGTTCACTCTACCGTGATGCTTAGTGAAGTTGACCGAAAGATATTCAAGAAACTCGGTATCGGACTCACTTGCGATCCTATAAAGAAATAACGACACATAGCATTATTTAATTCGGAGACATACCTAAGGTTGTGTCTCCGATTATTTTTTACAAGAGAAATCATAAGACAAAAAATGTTTTCCACCCTGCCCTACATTATGACCTTACAGATATGCAGAAGTGTATTAAAGTTTACAAGGGGGATATTAGTTACTACAACAAATTAACGATAGGTTCATAAAGAAATCCAATCTTAATTTTATTAAGTCATTTTGATTTATTTAATCAATAAATTCAAAAAATCTATCATTTTGACACCATATTTTAACACAAAAAGTTATTTTTGCAATCTATTTACAAACATAAGCAACAAATTGCATAATACAAATTAGTTATGGAAGAACAGATTATTCAAATAGCAGAACGTCTGCGCGGTTTGCGCGACGCCCTCGACCTCAGTATAGACGAACTTATTGGCGAATGTGGTATTTCAAGAGAAGAGTATGAAAAGGCTGAAAATGGAAGTGCTGATATTTCCGTAGGGATGCTTCAAAAAATCGCTCGACAATACAACTTACCGCTTGATACACTCATGTTTGGGGAAGAACCTAAGATGAGCACTTATTTCTTAACACGAGCAGGCAAGGGTACAAGCATTGAGCGCACAAAGGCATATAAATACCAAGCATTAGCAGCCGGTTTTCGCGATCGCATTGCCGATCCCTTTATCGTCACAATTGAGCCTAAACCAACAGAAACTCCTATCCATCTTAACACGCATGCAGGTCAAGAATTCAATCTTGTACTAGAGGGAAGAGTTGAAATTCATATCGGAGGAAAATCACTCATTCTCGACGTGGGTGATAGTATTTACTTCAACGCACAACTCCCTCACGGTATGCGAGCACTTGACGAAAAACCTATGAAGATGCTTGCCATCATCATGTAACACACCCCAATATGGTACACAAATACTTAAAACAGACTACTTTTACTTCACAAGAAGATTTTAATAAGAACTTTGAGTTTATCGTTCCCGAAAATTTTAATTTCGGTTATGATATTGTTGACGCATGGGCAGAGCAATCCCCGGAAAAGTTAGCCATGTTATGGACTAATGACCAAGGAGAAGAGCGCCGATACACCTTTGCTGACATGAAGCGTTATACCGATATGACAGCCTCTTTCTTCCAATCATTAGGCATCTCAAAGGGTGACGTGGTAATGCTTATATTAAAGCGAAGAGCAGAATTTTGGTTTAGTTCTGTCGCTCTGACCAAACTCGGCGCTACGGTTGTTCCTGCCACACACTTGTTAACCAAGAAAGATATTGTATATAGATGTAATGCAGCAGACATCAAGATGATTGTTTGTGCTGGCGAAAGCGTTATCACAAACCACATCCAAGAAGCAATCCCAGATTGCCCCACTCTTAACCATGTCATTAGCGTAGGTCCTGAAATTCCCGATGGATTCGTAGATTTCCAAAAAGGAATTCAAAACGCTCCTCTATTTGAACGCCCCATTGCTCCAAACACGAATGATGACACCATGTTACTTTACTTTACGAGTGGCACATCTGGACATCCCAAAATGGTGGTGCATAATTTCATCTACCCCATTGGACATATTACAACCGCTCTACTATGGCATAATCTAACTCCCGAATCACTTCATCTCACGATTGCCGATACTGGTTGGGGAAAAGCCGCATGGGGTAAAATTTACGGACAATGGATTGTAGGAGCAACAATCTTCGTTTATGACCATGAGAAGTTTACTCCAGCAGATTTTCTTGAGATGATTCAGAAACACCGTGTCACATCGCTTTGTGCACCACCCACAATTTTCCGTTATCTCATCCACGAAGACCTCACAAAATACGACCTCTCAGCGCTTAAATATTGTACCATAGCTGGCGAAGCCCTCAATCCCGCCGTTTATGACACCTTCAAGCAACTCACAGGGTTGAAACTCATGGAAGGTTTCGGACAGACGGAAACAACCGTCTTGCTTGGCAATATGCCATGGATGGAGCCTAAACCTGGAAGTATGGGACTCCCCGTACCACAATACGACATTGACCTCGTAGATTATGATGGACGTTCGGTTGAAGCAGGTGAGCAAGGGCAAATTGTCATTCGCATCAAAGACAAAATGCCCGTCGGACTCTTTAAAGGCTATTACAAGGATGAACAACGCACTCGCGATGCCATCAAAGACGGACTTTATTACACCGGCGACATTGCTTGGAAGGATGAAGACGGTTATTATTGGTTCGTAGGTCGAGCAGACGATGTCATCAAAAGTTCAGGATATCGCATTGGTCCGTTTGAAGTAGAAAGCGCACTCATGACCCACCCTGCCGTCGTTGAATGTGCCATCACGGGAGTGCCCGATGAAATGCGCGGACAAGTTGTAAAAGCAACCATTATCCTTGCTCAATCATACAAAGAAAAGGCAGGACCCGAACTCATTAAGGAACTTCAAAATCACGTTAAGCGAATCACAGCACCTTATAAATACCCCCGTGTCGTTGAATTCGTTGAAGAATTACCTAAGACCATCAGCGGAAAAATCCGACGCACAGAGATTCGAAACAAAGGATAATTCATAAACTATTATCATCATAAAAGCTCGGTTTCACCGGGCTTTTGTGCTATAATCAAACCAGGTCACAACTTTCAATCTACCTCAAATCTAAGAGTAATAACTTAAGAGAAACTAAGTGTGACTTTAGAAAAACTAAGTGAGACTTAAGAAAAACTAAGTGAGACTTAAGAAACATTAAGTGAGACTTAAGAAAAATTATTTGAGTACCTAAAATTTGGAACCACTCATATGCCGGACACAATCTTTGTTTTTACTCATTTCATCAATTATTTACGTATATGGCATAAAAAATTTACTTCCACTATTACATGGTTTTAGTTTAAATCTTCATTTTTTTGTAAATTTGCAACAAAATAAATCTTGATTACTTATGCAAAGAAAAAACAACACACTTAGTCAATTTACTCGATTTACCGTAAAGGAAACATGCGACCTGCTTACCTTCATCCAAAAGGCACTTGACGGCGTGAGTCGTAATCGAGCAAAAGCGATTTTGACCGGTGGTGGCATTAGAGTGGATAAGAAAATCGTGAAGCAACACGACTTGCAACTTCAACCAGGAGCGATTATTGAAATTTCAAAAAAGAAACCAAAAGAGGAACTTCGCAATAAGTTTGTCAAGATTGTTTATGAGGATCATGCTATTATCGTGGTAGAAAAAAACATTGGTATTCTCTCAATGGCAAGTTCTCACCATGCGTTTAGCGTTAAAACCGTGTTGGACGAATACTTCAGACGCACACACCAAAAATGCACGGCTCACGTTGTACACCGTTTAGACAGAGATACGTCAGGCCTTATGGTTTACGCCAAGACAATAGAGGCTGAACAAATTTTAGAACATAATTGGCATAACATCGTCACTGACCGTCGCTATGTTGCGCTCTGCTCAGGACATCCTGATAATCCTCAGGGAAAGGTTGAAAGTTGGTTAAAGGACAACAAAGCGTTTTTCACCTTTTCATCACCTACAGACAACGGAGGTAAGTATGCACTTACACACTATAAGACTCTGAAAAGCAACGATAAATACTCTTTAGTAGAATTTAAACTTGAGACTGGAAGAAAGAATCAAATTCGCGTTCACACCCAAGATTTAGGATGCCCAATTTGTGGTGATATCAAGTATGGGAATGGTGATAATCCCATAGGACGTTTGGCATTACATGCCTTCCGATTAAACTTTTACCACCCCATCTCTGGCGAATTACTAAAGTTTGAAACTTCTGCGCCCAAACTTTTCATGAGAGTTTTTGAAAAGTAAACACCTGAAAAATTAAGCATCCTTACGTAGGTTTTTACCTATACTATTTCTACACACTTTATTACCTTGAGACTCTTACTTTTAATATTTAGTTTGCTCTTTATAGGTTGTTCCTCTCATAGAATTCTTGAGGACAACGAATTACTACTCTCAAATGTAAAAATAGAGAGTAGCGACAAACAGATTTCAGCAGGAAGCATACAAGGTGCAATTAACCAGAAACCCAATAGTAAGTGGTTTGGAATTGCAAAAGTGCCGTTAGGAATATACAGTATGGCAGGCAAAAAGGATTCAAATTTTGTGTGCAATTTACTTCGTAAGATTGGCGAACCACCCGTAATTTATGATGCAAAAACAACAGAGAACACCGTTAAAGTGCTTCAAAACCATCTTGTTTCTAAGGGATTTAGACAGGGGTGGATTTCATACGACACGACGCAAACACGACATAAAGTCAAACTCACCTATCACTTACATTGTGGACCTCGCTCCTACATCCGCAACATAACGACTAACATTCAAAGCAAGCGAATAGAAGAGGTTTTGCAACGTGAAAAAGCATCATCGGTGTTGCGTGGGGGTATGCCCTTTGACATCAGCAAACTTTATGAAGAACGTAGTCGCATTGTCAATATTTTACAAAACAATGGATTCTATCAAATCAACAAAGAATTTATAACCTTTACCGTTGATACGATTGAAGGCGATTTAGGTACAAACGTCACCATCAATTGCATAGCTCCAGCAGGAACTGACACGACAATCGCCTATACACCTTATAAAGTTAAAGATATTGTCGTTATGGAGGATTGTGACAACAACACCTCTACCACAAGTTCGAAATATCGAGGCATCACATTTCATCATCAAAGCAAAAAAATAAATATCTCAAGAAGAGTGTATAGAAGCATGATTGGTTTGAATACAGATAGTCTCTTCAAAGTCTCACCTGCCAATTCCACAAACAATGCACTAAATAGTCTTAGTGCCGTAAGTTTCAGCACAATAAGAACTATAGAGCAACACCCTCACATTAACTACGAGATATACGTTAAAAAGTCGAAACCTCACAATATTTCCTTCGAGATAGAAGGTACTAACACGGCTGGGGACCTTGGAGCGGCGGCAACGTTAACTTACACGAATCGCAACCTTTTCAAAGGTTCGGAGTTATTCCACTTGAAAGTAAGAGGGGCTTATGAAGCAATCACAGGATTAGAAGGATATGCTAATCAAAACTATATGGAATATAGTACAGAGGCAAACCTTTCGTTCCCCACATTATTCATGCCTTTCTCTGAAAAACTTCGCTACAAACTAAAAGCATCGACCGATTTTGGGGTAATCTATAACATGCAAGAAAGACCCGAATTTCACCGTCGCATGTTAACAGCAAATTTGTCATACAAATGGCAAAAGAATACGGATAGTCGAATTCAGCATAAGTTCGACTTGCTAAGCCTTAACTACATCTTTATGCCATGGATTTCAGACACATTCCGCAAAAATTATCTTGAGGGAGACGACCCCAGATATGGCATATTAAGATATAGTTATGAAAACTTGTTTATCATGAACATGGGATATTCCTTCGTCATGAAGTCAAACAAGAATTTCAATAACAATGCCCTATCACAAACAAACACTTGGCAACTCAGGTGCAACATTGAATCTGCCGGAAATCTCTTAAATCTCACCAAGAGTCTGTTCAATGCAAAACACAATCACAATGGACATTACGAACTCTTTGGCATTGCATTTTCACAATATGCAAAATTCGATTTAGACTTCGTAAAAAGTTATCCCGTCAATGAGAATAGTTCGTTAGCATTTCATGTAGCATTAGGAGTTGCCCTACCCTACGGAAATTCTAAAATCATTCCTTATGAAAAGCGCTACTTCGCTGGTGGTGCCAATAGCGTACGCGGTTGGAGCGTAAGAGAATTAGGTCCGGGTTCGTACAAAGGAACGGATGGCAAAATTGACTTCATCAATCAAACGGGTAATGTCAAACTTGATTTAAGTCTTGAATACCGCACCTACCTGTTTTGGAAATTCTATGGGGCGGCATTCGTAGATGCCGGAAACATTTGGAACACAAGAAACAATTCACAATCAGGCGAACAACTAAAGGCGGATAAGTTCTTAAAGGAAATTGCCGTAGCATATGGACTTGGACTCAGATTAAACTTTGATTATTTCATTCTCAGATTTGATGGAGGCATGAAAGCCATTAATCCTTCCATCCCTACAGGTAAAGGACACTATCCTATTATCAATCCCAACTTTAAAAGAGATTTCACATTCCACTTTGCCGTAGGATTGCCATTCTAATGCTACGTCAAAAATAAATGTTTTAAGTCTCACATCACACATTTCAATACTTAAATAACATCTAGAATTTAACTACTTCAGAACCACTTTTTTATCAGAATGAAATTCATATCTTTTGCTAGCGGAAGTAGCGGTAATTGTTATTACCTTCATGCAGAAGGTTGTAGCATACTTATCGACCTCGGTCTTGGAATTAGAACTTTCAAAAAAACATATAAAGATTATGGATGTTCATTTGGAGATATCCAAGGAATTTTAGTCACCCATAACCATACTGACCACACAAAAGCAGTTGGTTATCTCTCCAATGAATTTCATATTCCGGTTTTTACAACAGAGGCTGTACATAAAGGAATGCAACAAAACCCCTTCTTAAGCAAAAAGGTTAAGAAAGAGGAACTTAAGATAGTAAACCATAACACCCCCTTCCAAATAGGTCCCTTCACTATTACGGCCATTCCTGTACCCCACGATAGTTTCGGGAATAACGGATACATCATTCAATATAAAGAAATTTGCTTTTGTATTGTCACGGACATTGGTCATGCAACGCCAGAAATTCAAGATTTAGTTTCTCAAGCAACACATCTTGTCATTGAATCCAATTACGACACTCAGATGCTAACAAATGGTCCATACCCCGTAAGACTCAAAAAACGAATAGAAGGACCTTATGGACACATTTCCAACAAAGAAACGGCAGAATTATTATTGAATCATCTAAATCCCACACGCATAAAGCAGGTTTGGTTATGTCACTTGTCAGAAGAAAACAACACCCCTACACTTGCTGGGGAAACTTCCAAAAATGCGATTAAAGAAGTACCCGAACTCCAACATATCACTCCTCAACCGCTTCCAAGAAGACAACCCACTGGAGTGATTGAAATCACTTTGGATTAATCCACCCTTTATACGAATTGAATATAAAGAATAATTATCAGGGAGAACCATACGCATGTCTCCCTTTTATATTTTCTGGCAAAACCATGTTTTAGGGACACTTACAGGTTAGAGTTTAAGAAAAATAAAATACAACCATGATAGAATTTATCCTTGTCGCCATAATCATAATAGTTGCATTATTTTACTTAATCCAAGCATTCAAAAAAGCAATCTGCAAAAAAAACGGTTGCCTTTCCTGTCCTCTATCCCAACAATGTAAGAAAACGTTGGATTAATCAGCCCCTCCTCTTTCTTAAAAATAATAAAGTTCACCGATGATTACGCGTTGCTATCTCGAAATAACCAATAGGTGCAACCTAAAATGTGCGTTCTGCCCGAAAACGACACGTAAGGGACATCAACTTACCCTTGAAGAATTCAATTCACTTACTGACAAACTTGAGGGCAATATAAAATTCCTCTATTTCCACCTAATGGGAGAACCTTTCTTACACCCCCTTCTCCCTCAATTTATAACCATTGCTCATCAAAAAGGATTCATCCCTATACTTACAACGAACGGAACACTACTCGCTAACGCACAATCCATCATTGATGCCCACCCTCATAAAGTTCAAATTTCTCTTCAAGCCCATGAAGGCAACACAAAAGAAAACCCTGAGGAATATATCAGAGAGGTGATGCACTTCGCAAAAGAAGCAGCACGACAAGGCATCATCATCGTTTTGAGACTATGGAACGAAGGAGGCGAGCATAATTCAATGAATCCTGAACTCCTAAAATTAATGGCACAACATGTTCCAACACCTTGGACAGAACGCCCTGATGGTTGGAAACTTAGCGAACTCATTTATTTAGAATCAGACACCACATTCGAATGGCCAGATACTGAAAGGGCACCTTATGAACAAAACGAAGCATTTTGTCACGCGCTTCGAAATCAAATTGGCGTTCTTGTTGACGGAACCGTGGTGCCCTGTTGTCTAGATTCTCAGGGCGCAATTAACTTGGGAAACTTACACGAGCAATCACTATCTGAAATACTCAACTCCCCAAGAGCCCAAAAACTCTACCAAGCATTTTCACATCATCAAACGTCAGAGAAGTTGTGTAAAACATGCGGTTATGCTCTCATTACGAAAAGATTTCGAAAGTCCTAACTAAAGTTTTAGAGCACATCGATACATAATTTAGAGAAATACATTAAATTTGTCCCTCAGAGACATAACAATAATACCCTTGTATCTATGAACTTACAACAAATGGAATATATCGTGGCGCTTGACACTCACCGCCACTTTGTTAAAGCCGCACAATCATGTGGTGTAAGTCAACCCACACTCAGCACACTCATTAATAAATTAGAGGAAGAATTAGATACGGTTATTTTTGATAGATCTGCCCACCCCATTCGCCCCACAGAAATTGGCGAACAAATCATCAATCAAGCGAAGGTGGTGCTTTACAACATATCACAACTGAAAGAATTATCTCTTTCCGAACGCGAACAAAATTCAGGACGCTTAAGATTAGGAGTAATCCCCACCGTTGCCCCTTACATTCTTCCAAAACTATTTCAAGAAATGCGGACCTCACAACCGCAAATCGATCTTCAAGTAAGCGAACAACAAACCCACATCATTGTTGAGAAACTAAGGAAGGCTGAACTCGACATGGCGATATTAGCCACTCCACTCAATTATGATGACATCCTTGAGATACCACTCTACTACGAAAAGTTTCTTGCCTATATTTCGCCTCAAGAAAGCATCTATCAAGAAAAAGAAATTGCCGCATCACAAATGCCAACCAAACACCTTTGGGTCTTAAAAGAAGGACACTGCATGCGTAATCAAATCTTCAATTTCTGTGAGGAGCCATCTGACTACAATGGATTCTACGAGGCTGGAAGTATCACGACTCTTGTAAACATCGTAGATGAAAACGGCGGATACACCATCATCCCCGAATTACATCGCCAGTTATTACATCGTGAACAACAAGAAAAGCTGGCTGATGACACGTGCATTCGAAAAGGCCGGCGACTTGCGCGAAAGCCTCACCAAGGCAATGGAAATGCCAATTGGCACTGATGAAGAGAAGGCTGCCAAGATCAGCACCGTAAAAGACATTTATGAAAAGCTTGTAAAAGGTTATACAGAAAAGCAGTGGGGAAGACCATGTCATGAGCTTCCTGCGTTTATTATTAAACGTCTTCCTGTTCGTTACACCTACGATAACAATTACTTTAACGCACTCTATCAGGGCATTCCCGTCGACGGTTATACCGCAATGGTAGAGAAAATGCTTGATGGAATTGAGGTGCGACTTGGCGTCGATTTTCTCGAAAATCGCGACACGTTGTGCGAAATTGCCGATAAAATCGGTGCGGGCGACCAAGGTATGATGTTTGGTTTTGCTTGTGATGAAACACCTGAACTTATGCCAATGCCAATTTCACTTGCTAACAAACTTGCTGTTCAGCTCACAAAAGTAAGAAAAGATGGTACACTTCCATATCTTCGTGCTGATGGTAAAACTCAGGTTACTGTTGAATATGATGATGACAGAAATCCAGTTAGAATTGATGCTATCGTTGTATCATCACAGCATAGTGCTGATGTTGAACTTACACAGATTCGTGAAGATATCAAGGCAAATGTTATTGACCCAATTATCCCTGCAAATCTTGTTGATGAAAACACAAAGATTTTTGTAAACCCAACAGGCAGATTCGTTATCGGTGGTCCTATGGGTGACTCA
>CALFGU010000084.1 GCA_937877685.1 uncultured Prevotella sp. | reverse complement strand
AACCAATACCAGAACCAAGACCATAAACGATAGAGTCACCAACGCTTACAATCTCACCTGAGCCTACCATCTGCTGCATAAAGAGTGAACCACCCATGATTGCGCAGTTTACAGCGATAAGGGGCAAGAAGATACCGAGTGAAGCATAGAGTGAGGGTGAGAAGCGCTCAACAATCATTTCTACGAGCTGCACGATACCGGCGATGACACCGATAAAGAGGATGAACGCCAAGAAGGAGAGGTCAACGCCTTCAACGAGACAGTTGGGACCTAACACTTGTGTCTGCAACAAGTAGTTGACGGGAACGGTTACGAGCAATACAAAGATTACCGCAAGACCGAGACCGAACGCTGTCTTTACAGTCTTCGCCACTGCAAGGTAAGAGCACATACCCAAGAAGAAGGCGAAAATCATGTTGTCCACAAAAATGGAGCGGACGAACAAACTTAACATATGTTCCATATTCGTTGTTTCTTATTTATGGGTTTGTGAATTACTTCTTATCGTTAATCGCACGAGTTGCCCAGATGATGCAACCTACGATGATCAATGCCATTGCGGGCATAGTCATCATACCGTTGTTGGCGTATCCCCATTCGTAGCATACATCGGGAATTACCTGAATGCCGAGGAGTGTGCCAGCACCGAAGAGTTCGCGCACGAAACCTACAGCCACCAAAATCCAAGCGTAACCAAGACCACTACCTACACCATCAAGGAATGAAGGCCAGGGACCATTCTGCATTGCGAATGCTTCAAGACGCCCCATGAGGATACAGTTGGTAATAATCAAACCGACATATACCGAGAGTTGTACGCTTACATCATAAGCAAATGCCTTAAGCACCTGGCTTACGAGTGTTACGAGGGTAGCAACAACTACGAGCTGTACGATGATACGAATGCGGTTGGGCACGGTCTTACGCAACAATGAGATAATCACGTTTGCAAAAGCAGTAATCACCGTTACAGAGAGACCCATCACGATGGCGGGTTCCAACTGAACTGTTACAGCAAGCGCAGAACAGATACCCAATACCTGAACCGTCACAGGATTGTTGAGGTTCAACGGACCTGAGAATATTTCTTTATTCTCCTTTGAAAATAATTTACTCATATTCTAATTCGTTGCTTACTTGTTAAGATTAAAGAAATTCACATACTGCTGGAGACCATCGTTTACCATTGCAGCAACACCGTTACAAGTGAGTGTTGCACCTGTGATACCATCAACTTCAACAGCGTCGTTTGCAACCTTACCTGCCTTAACTACGGTGAGGGCTACGTTTTCAGCATCGCCTTCAGCAAAAACTGACTTGCCGTCAAACTTCTTTTGGAACTTTTTTTCGGCGATTACCGAACCGAGACCTGCTGTTTCTGATTCGTGTGACATATACACGCCAAACACTGTCTGGAAGTCTTCATTCAATGCGATGTAACCCCAAAGACCGCCCCAAAGTCCCTTACCCGTTACGGGGAACACGTACTTCTTAGCGCCATCTACTTCACAAACGTAAACGACCAAGTCGCTCTTTTCGTTGAAACCGCCTTCTTCAGCCTTTACGCTACCATCTTCATTGATGATAAGGTCGCTCTTTACAAGGGCTTCGTAAGTAGTTTCAATATTATCTTTCTCAAGACCGCGCTGATTGAGCGCTGCAAGAATCTGCTTCTTCTTATCGAGTTCCACATTCTTATCCTGTATGGGCTTAAGAACAGAGGAAACGAAAGCAAGGAGGAATGCCACAATGATTACCATCACCGCAGCATATCCAATTGTATATCCATTACTATTTGTATTCATTGCCGTTTACTTCTTAACGCGGTTGAGACGCTTATTAATATTACGCTGTACGAAGATGTAGTCAATCAATGGTGCGAACATATTCATTAAGAGAATAGCAAGCATCATGCCTTCGGGATAACCGGGATTCAAAACGCGCACTGTAATTGCTACAACACCAATGAGGAAACCGTAAATGAACTGACCCTTTTCTGTGCGTGCGCTTGTTACGGGGTCTGTCGCCATAAATACAGCACCGAAGCAGAAACCACCTGTTGCAAGATGTTCATACCAGGGAATGTTAGCAACAGCGTTACCTTCCATACCTGCAGCGTTGAACAACCATGCCACCAAAGCACCACCTACAAACACACTACCCATTGTGCGCCAACTTGCAATCTTAGTGAATAAGAGCAACGCAGCACCAATAGCAATGGCGATAACGCTGGTTTCACCTACAGAACCGGGGATAAGACCTACGAATGTGCTTGTTTCAGCAAAATTAACGGCATTACCAGCAGCAGCGATACCAAGAGGAGTAGCAGCAGTGAAACCGTCAACAAGATTGTGACCCAAACCGCAGAATGATTCAGTAGCGACCCAACAAGCGTCACCACTCATGCTTGTAGGATAAGCAAAGAAGAGGAACGCACGTGCAATAAGCGCGGGGTTGAAGATGTTCATACCTGTACCACCGTAGATTTCCTTTGCAAAGATAACGGCAAAAGCTACGGCGAGTGCCATCATCCAAAGAGGAGTGCTTACGGGGCAAATCATGGGAATGAGCAAACCTGAAACAAGGTAACCTTCCTGAATTTCTTCCTTCTTCCATTGCGCTACGACAAACTCAATCGTAAGACCTACGCCATACGAAACTATGATGCGTGGCAACATAACGAGCAAACCATAACAGAACATTTCAATGAATGAAGTATCTGCCAACTTTCCTGCAGCAAAAGCATTTTGGTAACCAATATTATACATACCAAAAAGGAGCGCAGGCAACAATGCGATGACTACGAAAGACATAATACGCTTTGAGTCAATAGCATCGTGAATGCTCACACCTACGCGTGATGTTGCGTTAGGCACAAGCAAGAATGTCTCCATACCATCAAAAACCGAGCGGAATGCAGAGAACTTACCGCCTTCTTCGAAGTTGGGACGAATTTTATCAAGAAATTTCTTTACCATAATTACTAACTATTTTCCTTTCGAAGAATATCAAGTGCCTCGCGAACAATACGCTGAAGTTCGAGTTTTGAAGAGTCAATAAATTCAGCCACAGCGAAATCTTCGGGAGCAACTTCGTAAATACCCAATGCTTCTTGACGGTCAATATCTCCAGCAACAATTGCTTTAACCAAGTAAGAAGGATAAATATCCATGGGGAACACACGTTCGTATTCAGCACTCATAATCATGTGACGTTCACCACCCTTCACACGGCAGTCTAAGTCATACTTTTTATTGCCCATCAACCATGAAAGGTAACTAGGACTTGTAGAGAACTGATTGAAACGAGGCATAATCCAACCGAAGAGTTCATTGACATCATCGCCTTCAGGAATTGCACACACTTCAGTAGCATGAGCGCTCAAGAAATCTGCAGATGTCACTTTCTTACCAACGAGGGGGTTACCATCGATGATACGAACATGTTCTTCAGTAACAGACAAGATTGATGAGATTGAAGCCCCTACTTTAACCTTAAGATATGTAGGTTCAGCAACCTTGCTACCAGCAACGGCAATAGTGCGTGTCAAGTCAACCTTACCAGTGCGCATCAAGCGACCAACGAAAATAACAGCTTCTGCGCCCATTGTCCATACCACTTCACCCTTGTTTACAGGAGATACATGGTTAATCTGAACGCCTACGTTACCTGCAGGGTTAGGACCATCAAACACATTTACATCTACATTCTCAAGAGGGAGAATTGAAGTATTAATTTGCTCGGGAGAAACTCCTACGTGTACTTGAGCAAGCTTAGAGAGTGTTGCGATACCAAGACGGAAATCTTCTTCCTGTCCCTTTGCTACGAATGTAAAGTCTGCAGCCAAAGGCATCTTTGAGAATGCACTAACGAAGATTGCCTTAGGAGTGTCTTGTGCATTAGCAGTCACATCATAAGGACGTTGACGCATAAATGCAAACAAACCTGACTGAAGCAAAAGGTTTAAAACTTCCTCACGAGTTGCCTTAGTTACATCTGTAACATTGAATTCCTTTGCCACTTGAGCAGCATCAGGAGTAATGCGAATGTAGAGGATTTTACGGCGTTCACCACGCTCAATTGCCTTCACTGTTCCGCTAACAGGCGAAACAAAAGCAATGCTCTCCGTTGCTTTGTCCACGAAGAGGGGACTTCCGGCGAGTACGTTCTCACCTTCCTTCACCACAAGTTTTGGCATCACACCAAGAAAGTCAGCAGGACTGATTGCATATTCTGCAGCCAATGGAGCTTCCTTAACTTGGAGGGGCGCTTCGCCTGCAAGGTTCAGGTCTAGTCCTTTCCTAATTTTGTACTGTCCCATTAAGAAAAATTATGAATAAAAAATATTTTGTTAACCCAATAACCGTGAGCCTCTAAACAACCTTAGTTAAAAAGAGACCACAGTAGGCGACAAAATTAACAAAATCTGTGCATATAGCGAAGCCCAATAAACACTTTTTAGGGTTTCACAAGAAAAAGAAACGAATTTTACAAATTACAGGTAGCAAAACAGCATTAAATCTTAACCTCAAAATAGTTAGTAATAGATTTAAAATTGTTAGTTAGTTAATTTGAATTTAGTCTCAAACAATTTTCACTATTTAAGTTATATCTAAGCCAGTGAATTTTACATCGAAAAATTTAATAGATGGATACAATAAAAAAAGTGTAAACACATTTCTGCGTTCACACATATCGAGGTGGTTGGCGGATTCGAACCGCCGTAAACGGTTTTGCAGACCGGTGACTAAGCCACTCATCCAAACCACCAATTAGAATTCCGTTCCGAATTCGAGTGCAAAATTACAACAAATTTCTATATCTCCAAACCTTTTAGAAGAAAAATTTTAAAATATTTTCAAACACACCCCTACTCTACTTATGAAATTTACGCATAATCAAAAGAGACAGAAGCGATTGCCCATAAATCCACATTAAAAACCACCACACTAATACAACCCAACTATTTAAATAATCTATATTAGCAAATAGCATTCCTCGTAAAATAAAATATGGGAGCAATGATTATATATAATATCATGCCCCCATAATTTTAATATCACACTAATTTACAAGTCCTTTTGAATACAACTCATTAACATTTTTCTGAATTTCATCATACTCTTCACCAAGAGCATCTTTACGTTCTTGTCCATTTCCCATATCACCACGAATCACCGCCCATACCTTTTCTTCAAAGCTCAAAGCATTAAATTCTTCATTACCCTGCACAGTTGAATCAATAGGTTGTGAAACTGGGACACCTTCAGTTAATGGAACTTGTAAAGCATCAACAACTATACCATCTATAGGAGGTTGCGACACGGGAGCCGTAGGTATTTCTTCAACTTTTTCTACTGATTTATTATTACCCATGAACCACCACGCCAACAATCCCACAAGAACAACAATAATCACCCCAATCCATAATCCACAGATTCTCTTTTCTTTCTTAATAGGAGAATCTACAGATTGAGAAGAAGAATTTACGATTGTTTGATTAGATTCTTGTTGCTGAGCAGAAAGGACACGTTCCACTCTTCCAACCGCTTCATCCTGTTTCATTTCACTTTCCTTCTTACCAAAATTAGGCTTCACTTTGATCAGCGCTGCAGCTAAGCAGGTCAAAGGTGTCAATCCTAACACAAGAACAAAGAATGTGAAGTACCCCAACTGTTCCTGCAACCATCCAGCAATCATACCCGGCAGAAGCATCGAAAGAGCCATAAAGGCTGTACAAAGCGCATAATGTGTTGTTTTAGAAGCCCCCTCTGAAAAATATATCATATACATCATATAGGCCGTAAATCCAAAACCGTAGCCAAATTGTTCAAACCCTACCGCAGTAGATATCACCCATAAATCACTAACTTGAGCATAAGCTAACAATACATACACGGCATGCGGAAGCGTAATAGCCCCTACCATCCCCCACAGACAACGTTTAAAACCAAACTTAGCAATGGCTAATCCACCGACGAGACCTCCTAACGTCAATCCAATAACACCTATCGTTCCTTGCGCCAAAGCCAAATCCATCTTTGTCAAAGCCAATCCACCCTCTGCAACAGAATCCATAAGGAATAAGGGCGCGACCTTCACCAACAAAGCCTCAGGAAAACGATACAGCAACATAAACAATATTGCAGTAAAAACGTAAGGTTTAGTAAAAAAAGTTACAAATGCCTTTAATGCGCCCAAAGCTATATTATAATCCTTTTTCTGCTCTTCATTAACAACCTTTTCCACCATAGGAAGCGAGAAGTTATGCCACAAGAACAACACAAAAAACACAAAGGCTGTCACCCAAAAAGTCCACTTCCATGCTTCTTGAGTTGAGCATTTACCAAAAGTCTGCATACTATCTGCAAATGCCAACAAACCACCCTGTGCTCCAATAGTCGCAAAACGATAAAACGTTGAACGTATGCCCACAAATAGCGATTGTTCGTGAGGAGTCAACCCTAACATATAAAAACCATCTGCGGCTATGTCATGCGTGGCAGAACTAAAGGCCATCAGCCAAAAGAATGCAAGTGTTGTTTGCACAAAATCCGGAGCATCTATCGTATAAGCAACTCCCGACAAGGATAAACCTACCATAAATTGCATCGCTAATATCCACCAGCGCTTTTGCTTCAGCACATCTACAATCGGACTCCAAAAAGGTTTAATCACCCAAGGCAAATACAACCAAGAGGTATAAAGCGCAACTTCCGTATTACTCAACCCTAAATTTTCATACATCACCAACGCAACAGTCACTACTACCACATTAGGTACCCCCTCCGCAAAATAAAGAGACGGCACCCACTTCCAAGGAGATTTTTTTGATTCCATTTTCAAAATCTAATAGAAATTGAAAGAACTAAAAAATCGGAGAACTCTTAAGACTCAGAGCCTCCGATTTTACAAATTTATTTTATAACCATTTAAAGCTTATGCAATTGCGCATCTTTATAATAATGAAGCAATATCTCATCATAAGTATATCCACGTTCTGCCATAACCGCGGCACCTATTTGGCAAAGTCCTACACCATGCCCCCACCCTGCTCCGTAGAGTGTAACACATTGAGGGACACCATCAATCTTTTCTCCTAATTCAACGGAGAATGCAGAACTATACAAATGACTTTCCGACAAGGCACGGCGAATTTCTAATTCCTTACCAATTACCATTTGCTTCTTACTTCCGACAATACGCAACTTCTTTATGCGTCCACTTGCACCACGCTCAACGGGTTGAAGATCAAGAATTGCTCCAAAGTCTTCTTCGCAACGCTCTGCAAGCAATTTTGCCAATTCGTCTTGAGTATAGACAACCTTCCAACGATAGAAATCCTTTGTTTCTAGGTCATAATCATTCAACACCTGCGAGAGCAAACGCGCATCTTCGGTATTGCAAAAAGCATCGGGAGTTGTGCGTATCCAGAGATCAAAGTCAAAATTATCTGCCCCTAAGGCATGATCATCCATCTTAACGTCTGCAGGAACATCATGAACAGGATGCAAATATGATAGTTCCTTATCCTCCCAACAGGTAGAATAACGCTCTGTTATACCTCCACAACATTTTGAAAAACGTGCATCACACACCTCACCATCACTCACAAGCACCACAGCACGTGTTGCCTCAACCGCCTTATCTACAAGAGGCGACGTTTGACGTGTAATACCTTGATAACGCTGGCAATGATCATCGGCACAAACATCAAAGAGTGTGTGGTCTTCGCGGTCATACCAACGAATAAATTCATCACCCTTACGCTGGAAACTAAAGAACCCACCAGAACGTCCTTCTTGGCGTTCACGATGTTGCATCTGCGCCAAAAGCCAACTACGACTAATAACCGCATGTGCCTTCAGCAACTCTAAAGACGCCGTTGCGCTCATCTCGCTACTGATTACACTTTTAAGATAATCTTCAATAGGCAACTTGTTAATTATCACAAGTTTTTCCTCTTCGACAATAATACGAAGCTGCCCCTTAAAGGTTTGCGGTTCTGTGCGTTGCCAATGGTAATTAATTCCTATTTGCACCTCATCTATTGTAAAGGAAGCGTCTTCAGTAGATGGTTTAAATTTAAGTTCACTATAAACATTACCATTCCAAAGAATTCCTCCATCACGACACTCTACGATTTGTTCGCCTTCAACAAGATTTCCCTTTGCCGTATAGGGAGCGTTAAGTCGGAAACCAATTTTCTCTTCGGAGAGTATGCCTACTTGAATCATAGGTTCCTCGGGCATGTGTAGCGATATAAGCGATTTCGTAGCATCAGTAGTTGCCTTTGAACGCTTTGTATGAAGTCGCTTAACAATTTGTGATGCTTCCGACTCAGTCACAGCCACCTCGCTCAATATAGATGACGCAATTTTAGGAGTCAATCTCTGATAATCTTCTTCACGAGGAGTAATTATCAATCCTCCCATGTCAATGCTTCCCGGACTTATCACAAATTGATTTTTACCTTGGGCAAAATAGCAATCGGGACGATGTTTCCTGCGAGGGAAGACCACAAATATAACTTGATCTCCTTCACCGGGCGCGCCTTCTTGACGCCATCCCAAGATATTTACATCTGGTTCTACGTTTCCATCGCAACCTTGAACCATCGCTTGCGCCGATAACAATTTCTTTAGCAAGTAATAATCAGTTTCCAACTGGCAACCCTTAACCACGAATGCTGGACAAGCATAACCATGCAATTGGTAAACTCCTGCTTGCGCTGAGGTATAACCCATTTCTGCTAATTCAGCATCTTCCTTTGGAGTAAGAGGGAATACCTTCTCTAACTTCGTTTCATAAAATTTCCAGTCACGCTCAATGGGTACAACCCCACGACGTCCTGCCTGTAAATGAGCATGATCAGGAGCAGAAGCACCACATTGTGGACCATTATAAAAGACGAAGAAGTCGGGCATTTGCCATGCCATTTTGCCGAACAAAGGCAATAAGCTTTCTAATGTCTGAGGCACATGGCGGCGCGTAGGCAATGTCAAGTGATATGGAAGTATTGGGAAGGGATTTAGCAATACTTCATAACGACCTTCTACGGACAATTTATCTTGCACCGAAGGACGATTTTTATCACACAAAAAGCAAGGTCGCTTCTTAATATCTTTCTTCTCAACTTTTGCAGCAGTTGACACGATGCGTGAAGGATTGTACTGCACCGCTAGCGTATAATCCTCCATTTCAAGCAGGCGCATTTGCACACTATTCTTCAAATGCTCTACCCTTTCACGCGCTTCTTCCCATTTATCTAATTGAGTTGCAAAGAAATCATATATTTCTTCTTGATCTGTTGTATGATTCCAAAGGGCATTCATGTGTTTGCGTGCCTCTATTTCGAGAGTTCGCAAACGGTCTTTATAAGCATTATTACGATTCACCTTTTCTGGAGAAAGTGCTGCATCTGAATTACCCTCCCAGCGTCGGCAAAGATAGAGTTCATCATAAATACGACCAATGCGGAAATGACGTGAAAATGCCAATCCTAAAGCATAATCTTCTCCATAACTTGTATTTGGGAAACCTATGCGACGCAACAATGATGTGTTAAACGCACGCGGCGCACCAAGACCATTAATTCGCAATGCATTATTACGACCATTATCAGGCGTCCACTCCTTATGGTCTATCAACCCAGGAGGTAACGTTTGCAATTGCATATCTACCATTCGGTAACTACCAATCACCATTGCCGCCTTCTGCTTTTGAAAAGCATCAACAATTAACGACAACGTATTTTCAGAAGCATAGAGATCATCCGAGTCTAACTGAACAGCATAACGTCCACAATAGTCACTCCGTATCGCCAAATCCCAACAGCCACCAATTCCTAGGTCTGTTTGAGCAGGTATCAAGTGAATGACGCGTTTGTCTGTCAAATATTCACGAATAGCTTCGCTCGTTCCGTCATTACTATGATTATCAACAACGATAAGATTAAAGTCAAAATCCGTTTGTTGCGACAATACACTGCCAATAGCATCACGAATTGTGCGAACGCGATTACGCACTGGGATGATTACGCTTGCCTCAACCGGATATAAAGTATCGTCATGAGGAAGGTCATCAAATTCATCTGGGGCTAAATAAGCACCTATACGCTTTAGATGGTCAGTGCATGCTCTTTCGTTCTCCAACTGCACTTCGCGATTCGCTGGATTAACATAGTCAAATTGCTTTTCGCCACTCTGACGCAAATCTCGTTCCACCTCAGTATACAGATATTCATTGAGATGAAACAATTGCCCCAAACGTGACAAATGAAGGCGCAATGCATAGAGGGCTGCATAACGATAGCGCCCTACCTTGTCCATTTCAAAGAAAGACTTCAAGGCAGACGTGCGCATCAAAAGCAAACCGCCAAAGTCAAAGTCATCCCTCACACTACCCTCTTGATAAGGATTTTTAGGACTTTCTTCTCGCACACCATTCTTCACGCTATAATGATCCGAATAAACCATCACTGCATTAGAAGCATCTGCAACTTGCAAATAGCGTTCTAAGCAACGATACCCCAATTTCAAGGGTTGTCCCTTTAAATATAGCGCTACATATTCCGATTTTGCACGATTAGCTAACTGACGAAAGAATTTTGTACCTGTTACATTATCCGCATGTAACACTGTCACATTATCAGCAACGTCCAATTCCTCTTCATCACGTGCAGAGGTAATAATATATAAATGATTGACAACTTCGCTACTAGCCAGCACCGCTGCCGTTTCGCGAAGTTCTGCACTTTCTGTCCAGGCTAAGAAAAAGTCTATCTTATGTTTCATATCCTATGCGATAATATTTTCCGCATCTGCGAAGTTAAAGCAATTCACTCACACCACAAAATTTTAATTAGAGTATTTAACAGATATTTAAACAAAACTCATCTATTAGCGCCATAAAAAAAGAGACCATATCGTAAATCCCATACGATACAGTCTCTAACTGAGTTTTTATTTAATGCTTTGCTTACTTTAAACCACGATTTTTCAAAACTGGTTCAATATTGGGCGTCGCTCCGCGGAAATTAAAATACATCACGTCAGCATCTTCAATGCAACCAGGAGAGAGCACACACTTTCTAAACTTCTCTGCGACCTCTTGGTTAAAGATATTTCCTGTTTCTTTAAAAGCTTGATAACCGTCTGCATCAAGAACTTCTGACCAGAAGTAACTATAATAACCAGCTGTATAACCGCCACCCATGGTGTGATTGAAGTAAGTAGTGCGGTAACGGGGAGCAATCTGCTTGGGGAGGTTTATTTTCTCCATAATCTGCTTTTCAAAAGCCATCACGTCAAAGTTTTCAGGAAGTTCATTCAAAAGATGGAATTCCATATCCAACCACGCAGCTGCCCAATATTCAGCAGTGGCAAAGCCCTGTCCATACTTACCACTCTTTTCAAGCTTTTCAACAAGACTTGTAGGCATCACTTCACCCGTTTCATAGTGCTTCGCATAAAGGTTAAGCATTTCGGGTTCAAACACCCAGTGCTCCATGATTTGCGAAGGAAGTTCTACGAAGTCGCGAGGAACGCTGGCTACACCGTAGTAGTGAACATCGGCAAAGAGTGAGTGAAGGGCGTGACCAAATTCATGGAACATTGTTGAAGCTTCATCAGCTGTAAGCAATGAGGGTTGACCAGCTGCTGGTTTTGAGAAGTTGCAAACTACAGTTACAATGGGCGCCTTGCGCACGCCGTCAACATACGTTTGATTACGATAGCGACCACACCATGCACCACCACGCTTGCTGGCACGGGGGAAGAAGTCGAGGTAAAGCACACCGAGGTGTGTACCATCCTTATCCTTACATTCAAAGGCGGTAGCTTCGGGATGAGGCACGGGAATGCTATCAATCTTCGTGAAGGTTACGCCGTAAAGTTTGTTAGCAAGAAGGAACATACCATCGCGCACATTCTCAAGTTTGAGATAAGGACGGAGTTCGTTTTCATCCATCGCATACTTCGTCTGCTTTGCCTTGTTAGCATAGTAACTCCAGTCCCAACCCATGGGTTCAAAGTTCTTACCTTCCTTCTTGATTTCAGCCTTGATGTCATTCAATTCTTCGTTTGCCTTTTTAACTACAGAGGGCCACACTTGTTCAAAAAGTTCAGTAACCGCTTCTTCATTCTTTGCCATACGTGTTTCAAGAGCAAATTGAGCATAGTTACTATAACCCATCAACTTTGCCTTCTTAATACGTGCTTCAACGAGTTTACGAACAACTTCTTTATTGTCATTTTCGTTATTGTTGTTGCCACGGTTCGTATAACCTTCATACATCTTCTGACGAAGTTCACGATTTTCCGCATACTGCAAGAAAGGCATCACACTGGGATTGTGAAGTGTAAAGAGCCACTTTCCTTCTTGACCTGCCGCCGTAGCTGCTTCTGCGGCATTGTCAATAAGACTTTGGGGAAGACCAGCAAGGTCTTTTTCATTGTCAATAAAGAGCTGGAAAGCATTTGTTTCTGCCAACATATTCTGACTAAAGGTCAACTGAAGGAGCGCAATTTCACTATTCAACTCACGAAGTTGCGCTTGACCGAGCGAATCAAGGTTCGCCCCGCTACGCACAAAACCTTTATACGTTTCGCTGAGCAACTTCTTTTGTTCTTGATTGAGCGTTGCCGTATCGGCTGATTCATACACCTCCTTCACTCTCGCAAAGAGTGCGGGATTAAGATTGATATCGTCAGAGTGCTTTGAGAGTTTGGGCGAAAGTTCACGACTTACCGCCTGCATTGCAGAATCTGTGCACGCGCTATTTTGCGCAAAGAACACATAAGTTACCTTGTTGAGCAAAGCGCCACATTGGTCGAGCGCAACCACTGTGTTTTCAAATGTTGCAGGTTCTGAGTTATTAATAATTGCCTCTACTTCCGCCTTTTGTTGTTCCATACCCAATTCAAAAGCGGGCATGTAGTGTTCGGGCTTGATTTCATCAAAGGGAGGCACACCGAAGGGGGTGTTAAACTCCGCAAGAAGTGGATTTTCCACCGTCTCATTGTTTGCACAACCACACACAAGCGCTGTTGCACAAAATGCAAGAATTGTTTTTTTCATCATAATGTTTTAAAAGTATATTGAAATTCTATTTATCAATCATAAAAGCATGAAAGTTCTTATTCTTGGCAAAATTACGAAAAATTTGGGAGAAACGTCCTCTAACCTCTCATTTCCATGCTTAAATGTCAACTATGAAGACTATAAACTTGGAAGAAGCAAATGAATTCGTACTTTTGTAACAATGTAAACTCATAAATCCAAGCATGCTTCAACGTATAGTTCTCTTCCTCATATTTTTCACACTTTCCACTTTTACTTATTCCCAAGTTCCTTTCAGAGAAATCTATACAACTTGGGAAGATTTTCTTGAGCACTACACTAACGAAGACGGATTGTCCAACGACGAGATGGAGCAACTCTCCCTACTAAAAGAGCAACCGATCAACCTAAACACCACTAACAAAGAAGGACTTCTCCAACTCCCATTCCTATCCGAGGAACAAATTGACTCCCTACTCGCTTACCGTCAAATGAAAAGACATTTTTTGACGTTGGGAGAATTACAATTCATCAGCGGATGGGATGCACTTACCAGACGATTCACCTCATTATTTACATATATAGGTGACACTCTTCATGCACGAACTTCATTGAAGGAGAAATTCACTCGTGGACGACACTTATTCGAATCCCGTTTAGACATCCCCACCTACAAGCGCAAAGGCGACACTCAGCAGAAAGGTGGATATCTGGGCAACAACCTAAAAAACATTACGCGTTATCACTTTAAATACAAAGACGAGATTGAATTTGGTTTCACTCTTGAGAAGGATGCTGGCGAACCTTTTGCATCACAAGGTAACAACATTTTTGACCATCAATCATTGTTTCTTCAATACAACTCACCCTCTAAAAAGCATAAATATCTTCTGGGCGATTACACCCTTAACTTCGGCGAGGGACTCTTAATTGGCAAGAATGCTTTTGGCGGGCAATTAGGATTATTAAATGCTCCTTCCCGCTCACTTTCACAATTTAGACCTCACCGAGGAGCTGATGAACATCATTTTTATCGCGGAGCGGTTTATTCCTACACCCATCACAATTTCCGCATAACAACCTTTGCTTCACATCGATTCTTTGACGCAAAAATTGAAAATGGCGAAGCCGTCACTTGCTACACCAACGGATTACACCGAACTTACGACGAACTTAAACACAAGAACACACTCAGCAATGCAACTTTTGGAGTCTTATCAGAGATTCACCACAAAGGAATTAATTGGGGATTAGGTGGATATATCAGCGTTTATGATAAAGAAATCATACCGCAACCCCGCACCTACAATCGTTATGCGTTCAATGGGAAAACCGCTTATGGAGCTTCACTTTCTTACAAATCAAGCCAGGGCAAACGGTTCCATTTTAGTGGCGAATTGGCAACTGATCAACGCTTACACCTTGCCATTAGTCAACGCCTACATTTCAAAGCAACAAACGACTTGCATTTATCCGCCCAAATGCGTTGGTTTTCGAAACGTTACACCGCCCCATTTGCTCAAACAATCAACTTCGCCTCACATGTTGCCAACGAACAGGGAGTCATGATTGGCGCAAAGTGGATTGGGAATAAGGGCATCAAACTTGAATCTTACGTTGACGTACATCGTTTCCCCTTTGCTACATATCGAGCAGAAAAGCCCTCTCATGGTCTCAAATTATATAGTCAACTTTCAAAGGAATCCTCAAAAGGGAATGTAACCCTCATTCGCTACACCTATAATTTGTGGCAACAAAATCTATCGGGCAACAAACAAATCCTCGCATACAACGGTAAACACCGATTGCGTCTTCAACACACACTTAACGCTCCCAAATTCAGCGCCACAGGTCTTCTTGAGGGATGCCTTACCCACTCTCAAGTCGATAACCCTAAATATGGTTTCACGGCATCTATGCGAGCACAATATTTATTCAAACCCACCTTATCGGCATCTGTTTTTGGCGCTATTTTCACTACCGACAATTACGCCACATCCGTTTATGCCTACGAACCACTACTCCCCAACATGAGTTCATTTGGAGCACTTTACTATAAAGGATTCAGAATTGCAGCACAGACAAAATGGACATTGGGAAAGAAATTCACATTGGGCATACGCTATGGCATGACACACTATTTCAACCGCAACAAAATCGGCACTGCTCTCCAAGAAATTAACGGTTCAACTAAAGCAGACATCAACATTTACGCCAAAATCAGTTTACGATAGCAAACTTTAAAAACTAAATCTGAATTAGGAAAAATTAAGAGTAACTTAATTTAAATTATTTGAGACTTAAGAAAAATTATTTGAGACTTAATTCTGATTATCTTAAATGCCCATTAAAACAAGTAATATATTCAATAATCCTATTGACAAAAATCACCTCCAGATAGGTTGAAAAGCATACGTTCAACACACCTAAAACCTACTACCTTCCAAACGGCAATCAACATCTTTAACATTAATTATAAAAAATTGAGTTTCAAAGACGTAAATTAAGCAGAATAATTTTCGTAATTTTACCCCGACAAAATAGATTTCTAACCTTATAATTTTTACACCTTTAAATCAACCAATCCTATTTAACCGACTATTTAACACTATTTTAATAATCAAAATTTATGAAGAAAACCAAACTCTTAGCTACTTGCTTTATGGCCGCTTGTGTGGCAACAACGGCATTTGCAGAGCAAACAGTTACGCTTACAACCAGCAAGGCTGTAGGCGAAACAATGCGCCTCATGGTTAACCCTAAAGGAACCATTAGCGTTAATTGGGGCGATGGAACTTTCGTTGATTATGAAGGCACAACCGAAGCCTTTCGTTATCTTGAAGGCGAAGTAAAGGGAACTACAATTGTTATCAAGGGTAGCGACCAAATGTGGGACTTGCTCGGATGTGCTGGACAACAAATCACCGGCATTGACGTAACGCAAGCACCTGAACTTCGCTCGCTTTATTGCCAAAACAATGAAATTAAGAGCATGGCGCTTTCCAAGGCCAAGAACCTTACTGACCTCAATGCCTCAAACAACGTCATGTCAGGAACGGGTGTGAAACCCGCAACGCATGCTTTGATGGAAAACATTGACCTTTCTGGCAATAGCATCAAGAACAACGGTTCGGGAACTACCTTTGCGTATAGCACAAACAAGATTCAGCGCATCAACATCAGCAATAACAAGTTTGTAACCGTTACTATTAGCAATGCCTCTCAATTAGACGCCCTCTATTGTGGTGGCAATGATATCAAGACACTCACCTTCACAACTGCCCCCAACCTTACAACCGTATGTTGTGAAGACAATGTGATTACTAAGTTCACGGCTCTTGACTCGCTCACTAATTTGCGCACTTTTGTTGCAAACAACAACAAACTCACAACGGTAGATTTCAGCGAAAATACGGAGTTGAACACACTTAACCTTGCGTCAAACAATCTTACAAGCGTAACCCTTCCCAACAAGAAACTTACGGTTTACGATTGTAGCGACAACAAATTGACTTTCGGTTCGCTCCCCAAGACGGCGCAAAAATCTACATACATTAACTACCTCCCCCAGGCAACAATCGTTCTTACGGGCGGAATGAAGAAGAGTGCAACAGGCGCGGCTTACATGGATATTTGTCCCAGTTATAGCGACCGCAACAAGACGGAATATATTCTCGACATTTCTGATTATAAGGAAGGTCCTGGACATGCTTCTTCAGGCGCAGTTGTTACTGCTATTGCGATTGAAGATGATGGCACTGAACGCGAACTCACTAAGGCAACCGCAAGCAATCCTAAGAATGAGTATAGTTACACAAGTGGTAAACTCGTCTTCTATCAACCTCAAAAGCGTGTGTACATCAAGTTCACAAACACAACTTACAAGGACCTCATTTTGAAGAGTGACGTGTTCTGCGTGGGTGAAGAAGTTGCAACAGGAATCAATGACGTTCAGACAACAAACAACCTTGAAGTCGTAGCACAGAAGGGTTACGTTACACTCAATGCAAATGTTCGCACCCTTGTAACCATCTTCGACCTTAGCGGTAAGAAGGTTTGGGGCGGAACTGTTGTTGGCACAACAACGATTAACCTTCCCTCTGGAGTTTACATTATTAACGGTCAGAAATATAGCATCTAATTTTATATGAAGAAAATATTACTTTCTGCGGCAATCGCTCTCTTCATGATGAGCATGCCCGTAGCAACATACGCTCAAGAGACGACAACGCCCACTATTGCCGCTCCTCACAAGCAAACAATTAGTTATCGTGAGCGCACACTCTGTTACAACATCCCCGCAAACGTAGCATATACGGTCACTACAGAAACTCCCTGGCTCACCATTCGCCAAGAAGAAAATGGCACAATCTATCTTCATGCCACTCAAAATCTTGACAACGAAAGCCGCGTGGGCGAAGTTATCTTCAAAAACGAAGATCTCAACATTTCAGAAAAGATGACCATCATCCAGACGCGCGATGAGTCGGTTGAAACAATCCCCACTGATATGCTTGTACGTGCTTCTTCTGCTACGGCAAATACATATCAGAACGGTCAGGGTGCAAACCTCACGATTGACAACAACTTGAATACCATTTGGCACTCTACATGGAATCCCACAAAGTTTGTTGTCTCTGCCGACAATCCTGCGGAACTCGTTTACACGTTCCCCAACACTACTGAACAGATTGACTATATTGAATACGTGCCCCGTCAAGATGTTGAAAACGGTGCGTTTGGTAAAGTGGATGTGTACATCAAGAGCCTCGGTGATGAAGAATACACACTTCATGCTTCTTACGACTGGAAGAAGACGATGAGCATCAAGCGTGTTACTTTCAAGGACGGTTGGAAGAATCCCCGTAACGTGAAGTTTGTCATCAAGAGTGGTAATGGTGATTTTGCTACCTGTGCCGAAATGCGCTTCTACGTTAAGAATACGGAGTTAGCAAATGACTTTTCTGTCTTTGCCGATGACGTATATTCAACTCTGAAGGAAGGTACAACTCAGGCAGACATTGACAAGATTTCAAACACCTTTGTGCGCACACTCGCACAACGCGTATTTGACGGTAATTATAACACGGAATACCGCGTTGCGGAATACAAGCCCTATCTCCACTATGACCGTTTGAGCGAAATCTTCTGCACTCCCGGTAAGCGCTATAGCCAATACGAAGGTATTACGGGTATTAACATCACCAAGGGTAAGCATGCGGTAATCGTTAGCGGTATTCCCGAAGGTCAGACCGTTGACCTTAAGGTGATGGCATGGTGGGTTGGTAAGGAAGGTGGAAACTTTGATGGTGGTAATCCCTACCCCACAAACTACGCTCTCCAAAATGGTATCAACATCATTGACTATACTTACGAATACGATGGTCTTGCTTACATCGGTTACTACACATTTGACGACCCCAAGTCACTCCCCAACATTAAGGTGCACTTCGTTAACGGACAGGTAAACGGTTATCTCAGCCCCGACAAGACCAACGATGAAATGTATGAAATCTGCGCCAATGCACGCAACTACTGTATGGACATTAGCGGCACAAAGGTGCAACAGGTTTGGACATCAGCAGGTCTCAGAGACTATTGTAAGGCACTTGATGGTTCACGCGGTTATCGCCAATACATCGCAGCTATCGACTCACTCATCCAGTGGGAACACGACGAAATTGGTTTCACAAAGTATGGTCGTGAACCCGAAAACCGCACTATGGCATATGTGAACTTTACTTACTACATGTTCCAAGGCGGGCTCGGTGTATCGTTCCACCGCGACCAAGAACAACGCGTGTTGAATTGTAAGACCATCATGACTCGCGATGACGACGCTATTTGGGGACTTTCTCACGAATGGGGACACCAACACCAAATGCAACCCTACCTCTGCTGGAGCGGACTTGGAGAAGTTTCTAACAATATCTTCTCTTACTACAACATCATGCACATGGGTTATAACTCGTCAGATAAGATTAACGACTGGCCCCGTGCACGCCGTCTCTTCTATGATGATGCAGAAACAAAGGATGGCAAGAAGGTAAGTAGTTCTCGCGGATTTGCTTATAACAATGCCAAGAGCAATGCTTCACTCTTCAGTTATAGTCCCAAGATGCGTGAACTCTGCTTGGCGATGAAGGATTCTGTAGTTACTTCTTACGCATCAAATCCTCTCCGTGCCGTAGCACTTCATGACGTAGTGCCTTATCAAGGTAATGGTAATAGCATCAATGTAGGTTATATACTCAACTCGTTCATCATGTTGGGCAACTATGCAAAACTTCATTTGCAAAAGCCTGGAGCTGCTGAAGGTACAAAGTATCTTGACTTCTACCCCGACCTCTTTGAATCACTCCGCCGCATGGGTTACGAAGGAGGTTCTGACCTTGAAAAGCAAGACGGATGGGATAAGTACGAACTCATCTTCCACGCTCAGTATGCTACACACGACGATGGTTACAAACTCCTTAAGGAAAAGTTCCCCACTTCATGTTGGATTACTGATAAGTACGTAGATGGTCAGTATCGTGGCAACGGAGAAAATACAGTGCCTGCAATTCTCAACTTTATCCGCAAGGCATCACGCCTCTACGGTTACAACCTCTTCCCCTACTTCGAACGTCATGGTTACCTCCGCAACGTAGCACTCCACGTGAATGACTACTCATGGGGTTATTACGTAATGACCATGGAAATGTACAACGAGTTTAAGGCAGATATGGACGCTCTCGTTGCTGACGGCACCCTCAAGGAAATGCCCGAAGGCATGGTTTACGACATGATGTATTGCGAAGACCTTAACGATAAGTCAACAGGAGTAACGCGCTACCCCACTCCTGAAATTCCCAACTAAAAAAAACGTATAAACACATTGAGGTGTCACACAAAAGTGTGGCGCCTCATTTGTTATTATAAAAATCATGATATTCATTCTCTATGTTTCAAGAGTACCAAAAGAAACTATTTTTAGCAACTTCAAAAAATAATCTTGGCAAATTTGGATAGCAAAACATTTCATATTGATAGAAAAAGGGGGAGTAACTATGCAAAATATCAGAAAGTTAGCACTACATCAATTAAATTTTAGTACCTTTGCCGCGCTTTTTAACATATATATAAATGGCACAAACTAAACTAAACCC
>CALFGU010000083.1 GCA_937877685.1 uncultured Prevotella sp. | reverse complement strand
CCATGATTGAGCAGGCTCGTGAGATTGCACGCCGCTTCAATGGTATCTATGGCGAGACTCTCGTAGAACCCGAGATCTTGCTCCCTGACAATGCTGCTTGTATGCGTCTGCCGGGTACTGATGGTAAGGCTAAGATGTCTAAGTCATTGGGCAACTGCATCTACCTCTCTGAGACTGCCGATGAGATGCGCAAGAAGGTTATGTCGATGTACACAGACCCCTTACACGTAAACGTAAGTGACCCTGGCCACGTAGAAGGTAACGCCGTGTTTACATACCTCGACGCTTTCTGCACCGACGAACACTTTGACCGCTACTGGAAGGACTATGCCAACCTCAACGAACTCAAGGAACACTATACACGTGGCGGACTCGGCGACGTGAAGTGCAAGCGCTTCCTCGAAAGCATCCTTAACGAAACACTCGAACCCATTCGCCAGCGCCGCTTAGAGTTCCAAAAGGACATCCCCGCCATTTACGACATGCTCAAGCGCGGTTGTGAAGACGCACGTGAGGTTGCCGCAGCCACACTTGACGATGTGCGTCGCGCCATGAAGATTAACTACTTCGACGATGCCGAACTCATTGCCGAACAAGTAAAGCGCTTCTCAGGACAATAGGAATAGAGTACAGAGAACAGAGTACAGAGTACAACTGACAGAGAACTACGTACAACTGCAGTTTAACAGACGCTCTCCCATAGACTTTAGGTAGTTAACCTTCAAAAAAGACGGTTAATATTTTGCAGGGTAAAAAATTATTCCTAACTTTGCACCCCGAAAACCCACAACCCTTGATTAACAAGAAAATAATATAAGACAATGAAAAGAACATTCCAACCTCACAACCGCAAGAGAAACAACAAGCATGGTTTCCGTCAGCGCATGCTGACAGCAAATGGTCGTCGCGTTTTGGCAGCTCGCCGCGCAAAGGGCCGCAAAAAGTTGACCGTATCTGACGAAGTTCACGGCAAGAAGTAAATCTCTGCGTAGTCGAGAGACTACATGCGACGAGGTTTAAAGCATAATGAGAGAAGTAGGTTTTTCTTAGAAATCTTACTTCTCTCATTTTTTTATTTTAACTTTGCCCAAAGACAAACATATTAAGAGATGGACACAAAAAAAATACTCAAAAAATTCTTGTCTCCTGTTGTATGGGGCAATCTTCTTGCGATGGGTGTTATCGTTACGGCACTCATTATTGGAACTATGTATTTCCTCAGCAGTTATACGCGACACGGCGAAAGCATTGAGGTGCCCGATTTGCGCGGTATGAAACTAGAAAGTGCCTTGATGAAACTGGAGTCGCTCGAGTTGAAAGGCATGGTGACCGACACGGGATATGTTACGTCTAAACCACCTTACGTTTTGTTGGAACAGTCTATCGCTCCTGGCAAACACGTAAAGTCGGGGCGCACCATCACATTCACCATCAACGGAAAGGGAGCGCGCCCTGTGGCAATCCCTGACTTGGCCAACAACACCTCTGCCCGCGAGGCTGAAGCGCGTTTGCGCACCTTGGGTTTCTCATACATTAAGTTTGAATTTATTGATGGTGACCCCGATTGGCTTTATGCCATCAAGGTGAAGGGAGTTGAAGTAAATGCTTTCCAACGCATTCCCGTGGATGAGGTAGTTACGCTCGTCGTAGGCAGAGGAGGTTCCATCGATCCTTCTGCTGATGATGAAGAAGAGGGATTTGAAGATTTTACTGAGGACGAAGAATTTTTCATCGAACTCGAAGATTCAATTTAGGTAAGTATATGACGATTCTTAAAGACGAAGATATATTGCCCGAAGTACCACTTATGGACGCCGAAGAGGGAGATGATGAAGGCGAAAACGGAGGGCTTTACGAGCATTTCCGAGCTGTTGCCGACAAAGGTCAAGAGTTGTTGCGCATTGACAAATTCTTGATGAACCTCATGCCAGACACTTCGCGCAATCGCATTCAGGCGGCGGCGAAATCGGGATTCATTCACGTCAATGGCACTCCCGTGAAGAGCAATTACCGAGTGAAACCCAACGATGTGGTCACACTCTTGCTCGACCGTCCGCGTTACGAAAATCTCATTCTGCCCGAGGAGATTCCCCTTGAGGTAGTTTATGAAGACGATGACTTATTGGTCATCAACAAACCCGCAGGACTCGTCGTACATCCTGGTTGCGGAAACTATACTGGCACTCTTGTCAACGCCATTGCCTGGCACTTGCGCGACAATCCCAATTACGACCCCAACGATCCCGGAGTCGGTCTCATACATCGCATTGACAAAGACACATCTGGCTTGCTCGTCGTAGCAAAAACGCCCGACGCGAAAACACATCTCGGTTGGCAATTCTTTAATAAGACCACGCGCCGACAATATAACGCTCTCGTGTGGAGCAATTTCCAAGAAAACGAAGGACGTATCGAAGGCAACATCGCACGTCACCCTAAGGACAGAATGCAAATGGCTGTGTTCCCACCAGATTCCGGAATCGGGAAACATGCCGTGACTCACTACCGCGTGATGGAGCGTTTCGGCTACGTAACTCTCGTTGAGTGTCGCTTAGAAACCGGACGCACCCACCAAATTCGCGCTCACATGAAACACATAGGGCATCCCTTGTTCTGCGATGAGCGTTACGGAGGCGACCAAATACTTCGCGGCACACAGAGTTCAACCTACAATAGTTTTATCCGCAACTGCTTCGCCCTATGTCCGCGTCAGGCGCTTCATGCTAAGACCCTCGGATTCAAACATCCCAGAACGGGCGAAGAGATGGACTTCACCGCACCCCTTCCTCCCGATATGACGGCGCTACTTGAGAAATGGCGCACTTATACTGCCGGAGCATTAGGAAATAAAGACTTATAATTTATTTTAGGTACTATAGGAACTATCATTACTATAGACACTATAGACCTCAAACCCCACCCTTTAAGAACTCTTCAATGAAAAATATCGCAATCGTTGCCGGTGGCGACTCCTCAGAATACGGAGTGTCATTGCGCAGTGCTGAGGGCATTCTCTCCTTTATGGATAAGGAGAAATTTAATCCCGTTGTTGTAGAACTTCGTGGCATGCAGTGGCACGCACTTTACGAAGGCGAGCGCCTACCTATCAATAAGGCAGACTTCTCTTTCACAACGGAAAACGGCAAATTCACTTTCGACTTCGCATATATCACTATCCACGGAACACCTGGGGAAAACGGCATCCTCCAAGGTTATTTCGACCTCATAGGTATGCCCTACTCCACAAGCGGAGTATTTGTCGAAGCACTAACTTTCAATAAGTTCGCCCTCAACAACTATCTCCGCGCCTTCCCTCAAATTAATGTGAGCGACAGTTACGTAGTGCGCAAAGGCCTTGAGCGTCCCGCGGATGCAGAAATCATTCAGCGCCTCGGACTTCCCTGTTTCGTAAAACCCAATGCCGGAGGTAGCAGTTTCGGAGTAACTAAGGTGAAAACCGAAACCGACCTCGCTCCCGCCATTGAGAAAGCCATGAACGAGAGCGACGAAGTCATGATTGAAAAACTCATGGTGGGCACCGAAATTACCTGTGGGTGCTACAAGCGTAAGGATGGCGAAGTCGTAACCTTCCCAATCACGGAAGTAGTTACCACTCAGGAATTCTTTGATTACGATGCCAAATATAATGGTAAGGTTGAAGAAATCACACCTGCCCGAATCGCCCCCACTACTGCCGAACGTGTGAGCAACATGACTAAGTTCATCTACCGCGCACTTGACTGTTTCGGCATCATTCGTATAGACTACATCCTTTCAGGCACACCTGGTGAAGAAACAATCAATCTTCTTGAAGTCAACACCACTCCCGGCATGACCGCCACGAGTTTCATTCCCCAGCAAGTGCGTGCCGCTGGTTTGGACATCAAGGATGTTCTTGCCGACATCATTGAAAGCAAAATTTCATAACGTTTACCCGTTACTTAGGTTTCACCCGAGCAACTGCTCGTCAAACTTACGCCCCATGAAAATCCCTGCAGAATTTGACAACATACGCCCTTACGCTCCCGAGGAACTTCCCGAAGTGTTTGAACGTCTTTTAGAGGACAAGTATATAAAGAAACTCATAAAGAAGACACTTCCCTTCATCCCCTACTGCCTCATAAAGAAGTATGTTAAGTCGTGTAAAACAAATCTTGAATTCCAAATCAAGATTATCAAACCCATCGTACTCCTTAGTTGGTTAACTGCCACCAAAGGGTGTACGTTAGACGCGACTGCAATTCCCAACCGCAAGGATCGCTATACCTTTGTGTCGAATCATCGCGACATCGTTCTCGATTCTGCTTACTTAAGTCTGCTTTTGGTAAAGAATGGTTACGAAACAACTGTTGAAATTGCCATTGGTGATAACTTGCTTATCAAGCCTTGGATTAAAGACATCGTAAGGGTTAACAAGGCGTTCATTGTGCAACGCTCGCTCTCGATGCGCGAAATGTTAGAGGCCAGCAAGACTATGAGTCGCTACATGCACTTTGCTGTAACCGAAAAACGTGAGCACTTGTGGATTGCACAACGAGAAGGACGCGCCAAAGACTCTAACGACCGCACGCAGGAATCCGTCTTGAAGATGCTGGCATTAGGTAAAGAGGGCAATGTAATTGAAAGTCTGAAGGAACTCAATATTGTGCCACTCACCATTTCGTATGAGTACGACCCCTGCGACTATCTTAAGGCTCAAGAATTCCAACAGAAGCGTGACGACAAGACGTTTAAGAAATCTAAAGCCGATGACATGAAGAACATGGCTACGGGTATTAAGGGGCAAAAGGGACGTGTGCATTATGCAGCCGCACCTTGTATCAACACTTGGATTGACGAACTCGCCGAATTGCCTAAGAATGAGATTTTCCCCGAAATTGCGCGCCGCATGGACCGAGAAATCCACAGTCGTTACCGCATCTATCCCGGCAATTACGTAGCTGCCGATCTGCTTGAGGGTAATGATAAGTATGCCGCAAATTACACGGCGAAGGATAAGGCGAAGTTTGAGCGCTACCTCCAAAGTCGCATCGACCTTATCGAACTTCCCAACAAGGACGTGCCCTTCTTGCGCGAATGCATCTTGAAGATGTATGCCAATCCGCTTTACAATCTTGAAGCAGCGAAACATTAATCTTAACGGACTACAGACAACGGACAACGGATACCGTTCGGATGCCCTTGTTGTCTGTAGTCCGTCTTTCGTATATTCACCCTTGTTCATCTGCACCTCATAATATGAAAAAATTATTCCTCTTCACCCTCCTTTTTACTTTCACCACGCTATCTGCTCAGACATTTAAAATCAACACCCTCCGACTCGAAGCCCGCGGTGACTATCAGCGTTTCCACGATGACGGTTCAAAGGTGGATGCAGAGTCTGGTTTTAAAGGCAAATTCTTAAACATCCGTTTGGATGGGACGATTGGTGAAAACTTTTCGTATTCTTACCGCCAACGTCTGAACAAGCCACACAAGGACATGAGTTATTTTGACGCCACTGACTGGCTCTATCTCACCTATACGAAAGACCGTTGGAGTTTTTCGGGAGGTAAGCAAGTGATAGGTATTGGCGGTTTTGAATATGACCTTGCGCCGATTGACGTTTACTTTTTCTCGGGATTCTGCTCCAACGTTACGTCCTATGCTTTCGGAGGTAGTGTGGGGTATGCGCTTTCTGAGAACGACAAACTCACAATGCAAGTCTGCGAAAGCCCTTTCAGCACCGCCACTGACGACATTTATGCCTACAATCTCTTGTGGCAGGGCAAGCATGGTTGTTGGTCAACGCTCTATTCGCTGAACATGGTGGAACATCTCCCTGGAAAGTTCACGAATTACATTGCCCTTGGCAACCAATTCAATCTGGGTAACTTCACCCTCACTCTCGACCTCATGAATCGTACCTCTAAGGGGCACGCTTTCTTAGGTCGCGACTACTCAGTGATGGGCGAAATCGACTGGATGCCTTGCAAGCAGGTCAACCTCTTTGGCAAGTGCACCTATGACGTAAACAAGAGCAAAACATTGCATGACACGTGCGTTCCTCCCAGCACTGAGTTGACACGCATTGGTGCAGGCATTGAAGTATTTCCCCTCAAAGACAATTTAAATGACGTGCGCCTCCACCTCGCTGGGCACTACACCCTCGGAGATACTCCCGCAGATTACAGCATTCAACCCAAGCAACTCATGCTTTCTGCTGGCGTGACATGGAGAATGAACCTTATAAAATGAGAAAGGCGAAAGGAGAAATGAGACATGCCATGCGTGAAGCATGTTCCGTAAGATAGGTTCTCCTTCACCAATTCCTTTCTAACTCCATTAACTTCCACTCCCGTTTCACATTGCCTAACTTTCAACCATGCGAAAATTATCCCTCCTTCTTTGCATCATCCTCCCCTCGCTTCTTCTGGCACAACCCCTCCGTCAGCAAAATATGAAGCGTTGGGGCGTAATGCCCGCCAATTATAGTGGCATCACCCACATTGAGAACGACCTTTACGCCGTCGTTTGTGACAAAGCGCCCATAGATGGTTTTTACCTCATGCGCATTACTCAAGACCCCACCACGGGTAAAGTCACCAACATCACTCCCGAAGGGTTCAAGAGTCGTTTTTCCCCTTCTGAGAGCGCGAAGAGTCTACAACGCGACACTGAAGGCATCGTCTTTTTCCCCACGTCTCAAACCCTCTTCATTAGTGGCGAGGCCGACCAGCGCATTTTAGAATATGACCTCAACGGAATGCTTACGGGCAGAGAATTAAACATTCCTGCGGAGTTTGCCACCTCAAAAATTTATGGCAATCTCGGTTTTGAAGCCTTGACCTACTCCCCCAAGACACATCATTTCTGGACCATCACCGAAGGTCCCTTACGTGCCGATGGCGTTGTCAATGGTCCGAAGTCGCCAATGACTTACAACCTCCTACGTCTCCAATCCTTCGATGACAATCTCCAACCCGTGGCTCAATATGCCTATCGCATGGACCTCGCAAAGGCAACTAAACCGGGGCGTGCGCATGCTTTTGGCGTGCCTGCCTTATGTGCGTTGCCCGATGGCCGACTTTTGGTGATGGAACGCGAAGTTCGTATTTCGCCACAGTATTTCGCGTCACATGTGGAGTGTAAGATTTTCATGATTCACCCATTGGAGAGTCACCAAATCGATAGCACGACGCAATTAGACCAACTTGACCCCAACCATTTCATGATGAAAACCCTCGTTGCCACTTTCAAGACGCGCCTCACGCCAGTGCAATTCAACTATGCCAATTACGAGGGCATGTGTTTGGGAATCCGCCTCTACGATGGCACACAAACCCTCCTGCTCATCTGTGATTCACAGGCAGGTCAGGGTAATGGCATCGTCTCACTCAAAGATTACATCAAGGTGATTAAACTCTAACGCCCCCAAAAAACAATTCCCCCATATTCACTCAAACGAAGTGAAGACTGCGCCTCATTTACGGCCGTCTTCACTTCGTTCTTTTTTCACCGCTTTTCCACAGGCGCAAAACGATATTTAAAATAGGGAAAATTGTTTGGTGAAATAAGCGTCATTCTTCCTCAAATAAAACTCCTTAAATCTTAAATAATTTCACGGAAAAGAGGTTTTGTTTTTTCAAATGTAATAACCAGACGGAGAACAAAGGAAAGAAGCGGTTCCCTTTCTCCTTTTAATTGCTCTGTTATTTCGCTATCTCAGTGAAAATCGGTAATTTCGCTCACGAATAAGGTTTGGACAATGCTCCATCCCTCACAATGCCACCCATCTCTCACATTTAACCCTTCAACTATGCCTTTCCTTCGCTCCTATTATTTATTCGTGTGCCTCTTGCTCTCTCCCCTGCTTGCTGGAGCGCAAACCCATCCCGACGTAGCGAAACTCTTCGAGCGCTTTAAATCAGCGGCGGCTTTCGACCACGAATTTCCGCGCGAGAAAGTGTTTCTGCATCTCGACAATAACGCTTACTTCGAGGGCGACTCCTTGTTCTATAAAGCCTATGTGGTGCGTGCGTCGAGTTTGAAACCCACTGATATTAGCGGAGTGCTCTATGTAGAACTCCTCAATGCGGCTGGGCAGATGATGGAACGCCAATTGGTAAAAATTGATTCCCTGGGTGGCGGTAGCGGTTGCATAAAGTTTGACACCTACATGCATTCGGGTTATTACGAAGTGCGTGCCTACACGCGTGCCATGCTGAACTGGGGCGAGAATGCCTATTTCTCACGCGTCATTCCCTTGTTTGAGCGCACAAAGGAGTCGTTCTCCGTTCAGACTATTGATGAAGCGTGGAAGGTTCCCGAAAAGGCGAAACGTCCTTTCACTTTCGATGGTGACTCGAAGCGCAAGGTGAGTTTTTATCCCGAAGGTGGTGCGCGCATTGAGGGACTTGCTGGGCGCATTGCCTTTCAAGTGACCGACGGAAACGGTATGCCTTGTGATGATGAGGTGATGATTTACGACAATGAGGGAAACCTGTTGCTCAGTGCCCGACCCCTCCACGAGGGACGCGGAACGTTTCTGTTGCCTGCGGGAGTGAAGGGTGGTTATGCCCTTGTTGGCGACCAGCGTTCGGAACTTCCCGAAGCGCAAAAGGAAGGTTACACCTTGCGTGCGGATTTGGCAGACGGGTATTTGGACCTTCATGTAGCGCGTTCCTCAGGCATGCCTCAGGAAGTGATAGGTATGGGCATTTTCAACCGTGAGCGTGCTTGCTATTTTGATACCTTACACGTCAATGAGCCAGCTGAATTCTCGCTTCCCGCAAACGTGCTCCGCGGAGGGGTAAACAGAATCCAGCTTTTCGATAAGCAGGGCACGGCTTTGGCAGAGCGTTTGATTTATTACCCTGTGGCGACGACAGATGTGCAACTCTCCGTGCGCCAAAGCGCTTCCACGTATGCCCCTTACGCTCCTATTGCGCTTGAATTCTATGTCACCGATGCGCAAGGTGCTCCCGTTGACGCCAATCTTTCGGTCGCTGTGCGCGATGATGCTCAGGAGGTGGTGAGTAACCGAACTGCTGCCATCGATGCCGAAATGTTGCTCGCCAGTGAGGTACGTGGTTACATTCATCAGCCTGACTTTTACTTCGCTCCGGGAGATACGGTCGCTTCTCTCCGAAAGCGCCGCATGGCACTCGACCATTTGTTGCTCGTTCAGGGATGGACGGCCACGAGTTTCGTACAGATGTGCTACCATGACCTATTTGATACCGAACATCCCATTGAGGAAAACCTCGTTTTGAATGGCACGGTGTTTAAAGACAATAACAAGCGCGAACCTTGGCCTAACTTGGGGTTGAAACTCTTGATGTATGCTCCCGATGGCACTTCCGTTGAGGGCGAATGCTTGACGGATAACGAGGGTAAGTTTGCCTTCCGCTCTACAGTGGATTATGTGGGCGAATTGTCGGCAATGGTTTATACCGAAGACGCTGAGAAAAATCGCAAATGGGCACGTGTGGCGTTCGATCGTTGGTTTGATCCGTTGCCCCGAACTTATCATCCCCAGCAACAGACTTACGCTCCCGCCATTCCCCTTGATACGACGGAGCTAGTAACGAATCAACCTGACGTTTTCGAATGGACGGACACGCTTGACGATTGGCGTGACACGTATTTGGATGAGGCGGTGGTGAAAGCGAAACGTAAGTATCGCCCACTCCAAGGTAATCGCCACAAATGGGGAGGTGGGGAAGAGAAAGGCAAGCGCAATGCCGATAATTTCTATAACGTGGAACTCGAACTCGAACGTTGGCGCGATTTGGGTAATGATGGCACAATGCTTGCCACTACTTTTATTGCGCTTCTCGTAGATAGTACGGATTATTTGAGTGCGGGTGTTGACGCCGCGGAACAGATGTTTCAGCAAGAGACGACTCAGGAGGTGGTTAACCCTAACGAGGCTACGACTACGGAACCTGAGACCACTGATCAGGAAGATTCGCGAACCGAAGAGGAACTCCAGTTGATTAATGGTAAAACAACGGTGTGGGTGCTGAATAACTTGAGTGATGAACAAAATCACTTGCCCACCTTGATGGCAGATGAGGTGCAATCAGTGGCAGTTGTGACCGACGTTTCAAAACAAAAGAAATTCATAGGTACTGCGGCTACTGAGGAACATATTGACCAAGTCATCGTGGTCTATGAGCGCCCCAACGCCTACCTTTATAAATCGAAGAAGGGTTTGACCAAGCGCAAGGTGTGGGGATATGCGAAGCCCAAAGCTTTTTATTCGCCCAACTATTACGAAATGAAGTTGCCGAAAAAGCCTGATACGCGCCACACCCTCTATTGGACGCCCCAACTGACGCTTGATAGTCGTGGCAAAGGCACTGCCGTTTTCTTCAACAACTCTTTCGACGGCACCCGTTTGCGCATCTCCGTTCAGGGAATCACACGCGACGGTCGCTTCGTGAGTTTTGAGCGATAGGAAAAGAAATTATAGGCACTATAATTCCTATAGTCACTATCGACACTATAAGAACTATCAGAAAAACTATAGTCACTATCCCCTCAAAAAAAGTCGTCATTTTCTTTGGCAGATAAATATAAAACCGTAATTTTGTCGCCAGAAACGAGAATTTACTTACATTTTTCTATAATCTACACTTAAAAACAAGCACTATGCTATTCTCAACGTCTTTTTACTTTTACGCTTATTTTTACTTTGCTGAACAGGCAGAGCGGGACGTTGTGTGTTTAAATTAAGTAACGAATACATTTATGACACTATACAAGAGGTCCTGCTCATCTGAGCGGGACCTCTTATTTTATCCCTACCATTATGAATTATTCAGCTTCCCCCGAATATCCACTAAGAGTTGCCATCCAAGGAGCCCCAGGTTCGTTCCACCATATTGCTGCTCGCGAGCATTTTGGCACAAACATCGACTTGATTTGTTGTAACACCTTCGAGGAGGTCTTTCGCGAAATGAGCAAAGACGACCATGTGATGGGCTTAGTGGCGATTGAGAACACCATTGCGGGAAGTTTGCTTCATAATTACGAACTCCTGCGCGAGCATAAGTGCACCATCGTTGGCGAACACAAACTCCGCATTGAGCATTGCATTGCTTGTCTGCCCCATGAAAGTTGGAAGGATTTGAAAGAGGTAAATTCTCACCCCGTTGCCTTACAACAATGCCGCCATTACTTGAGCAATCATCCGTCGCTGAAGGTTGTTGAAGCGGAAGATACGGCGGGTGTGGCGCGACGCATTGCTGAGCAACAATTAAGCGGACATGCCGCCATCTGTCACGCCAGTGCGGCCGAACAATATGGGTTGAAAGTGCTCGAAAATCACATTGAGGACAACAAGCATAACTTCACCCGCTTCCTTGCTCTCGCTGACGAATGGCAGGCTGACCGTTATCGCGAAGTCAATGACACCAACAAGAGCAGCATTGTCTTCTCCCTGCCCCACGAAGAGGGTTCGCTCTCACAGGTGCTCTCCATCTTCAGTTTCTACAAGATAAACCTCACGAAGATTCAGTCTCTCCCAATTATTGGTCACGAGTGGCAATACCTCTTTTACGTTGACGTGACCTACCCCGACTACCTGCGCTACCGCCAAAGCATTGACGCCGTTCGCCCCCTCACTCGCGACCTCCGCATTCTCGGAGAATACCCCGAATTTGGCGGTAAAAAACAAACCCTAACTGACTTCAAAAAAACAAAACCTAACTTAGGAAAAATTAAGTTACTTACAATTTAAATTAAGAGTAACTTAAGCGCTACTAAGAGTAACTTAATTTTCCCTCTTAATCTTATCCCTTATGATAACTCCCGCACAACGCATCGCAAGCGTACCTGAATACTACTTCTCACGCAAACTCAAGGAAGTGGCACAGATGATTGCCGAAGGCAAAGACATTATCAGTCTTGCCATTGGCAGTCCCGACCTCCCACCTTCCACTCAAACCATCGAAACCCTCTGTCGCGAGGCACAACGCCCCAATGCGCATGGTTATCAACCCACTTCGGGAACTCCCGAACTCAAGCGTGCGATGGCGGGTTATTATCAACGTCGCTACGGCGTAACTTTGAACCCACTGACTGAGATTCAACCGCTGATAGGTTCAAAAGAAGGCATTCTCCACACCACTCTCGCCTTCGTCAATCCCGGCGAAAAGGTGCTCGTTCCCAATCCCGGTTACCCCACTTACACCGCGCTTTCGCAATTATTGGGATGCGAAGTGGTCTATTACGACCTGTTTCCCGAAAATAACTGGCAACCCGATTTCGAAGCGATTGAGGCGACCGACCTCAGCAAAGTGAAAATTATGTGGGTGAATTACCCCCACATGCCTACGGGTTCCGTGGCGCTCCAAGAGACTTACGAACGCCTCGTTGCCTTTGGACGTCGCCACAACATTCTTATCGTCAACGATAATCCTTACAGCACGATTCTCAACCGTAACCCGCAAAGCCTGCTTCAAGTTCCTGGGGCCATGGATTGCTGTATCGAATTTAATTCGATGTCAAAGAGCCACAACATGCCGGGATGGCGCGTCGGAATGGTGGCTGCCAAGGAGGAATATATCAAATACATCTTACGCGTGAAGAGCAATATTGACTCGGGAACCTTTCGCGCGATGCAATTAGCGGCAGTTGCGGCCTACGATAATGACGATGCGTGGCACGAAGCGCATAATTATAATGTCTATAAGTCACGTCGTCATGCCGCTGAGCAGATTATGGAGGTGCTCCACTGTAAGTACGACCCCAATCAGGTAGGTATGTTCCTTTGGGGCAGAATTCCCGACCATTATGACACGGTAGAAACCCTCACCGAACGACTTCTTCACGAGGCAAAGGTATTTATTGCCCCCGGATTTATTTTTGGTTCCAACGGAAATCGCTATATTCGCATCTCACTCTGTGCTACGGAAGAAAAAATCCAAGAAGCGCTCCACAGAATAAGAGCGTTACAGTTGTAAAACTGCTTCGAATTTAATGACCTAAGACTTCACAACCTCACAACTTCTGAACATCAGAACTTCATAACTTCTGAACCTCCCAACCTCAGAACCTCCCAACCTCAGAACTTCTTACCCTCACAACCTCTTAACCTCAAAAATTTATGGAACTCGATATTCTCCCCCTTAACTTACCCGGCATTGAAGCTAAACGCCCACTAATCATCTCTGGTCCTTGCTCTGCTGAAACAGAGGAACAAGTGATGGCCACCGCAACGCAACTTGCGGCACAAGGTATCAAAATCTTTCGCGCTGGTATCTGGAAACCTCGCACAAAACCCGGAGGTTTTGAAGGCGTAGGCGAACCTGGTTTGAAATGGTTGCAACGTGTGCAGCAGGAACTCGGAATGCTGGTCACTACTGAGGTAGCCACCGAGGCGCATGTCAAAGCGGCGCTCGCTCATGATATAGATATTCTTTGGATAGGCGCACGTACGGTGGCCAATCCCTTTGCTATGCAGGAAATAGCGGATGCCTTGAAGGGGCATGACGTACCTGTGATTGTGAAAAACCCCGTCAATCCCGATTTGGAGTTATGGATTGGCGGTCTTCAGAGAATTAACGGTGCGGGGATCAAACGCATGGCGGTGATTCACCGAGGTTTTTCATCGTGTGACAAGAAAATTTACCGCAATCTCCCGATGTGGCACATCCCTATCGAACTCCGTCGCCGCATTCCGAATCTCCCCATTCTCTGCGACCCCTCACACATCGGCGGACGTCGCGAACTCATCGCACCACTCTGCCAACAGGCGATGGACCTTGGGTTTGACGGACTGATTGTTGAGACCCACTGCTGTCCCGATTGCGCTTGGAGCGATGCAAGTCAGCAAGTGACGCCCGATGTTTTCAGTTTCATCCTCAACAAACTCGTGGTGCGCGAAATGGGTGAAACCACCGAAAGCCTCGTTGAATTGCGCCGACAAATTGATGAGTGTGACCACGCACTGATTGAGTTACTCGCAAAACGAATGCGCGTCAGCCGCGAAATAGGTCAGTATAAAAAACAACACGGCATGACCGTGGTGCAAACCAATCGCTATGCCGAAATCCTGGATAAGCGTGGCGCACAAGGAAGTCTCTGTGGCATGGACAGCAGTTTCATGAAACACATTTTCGAAGCCATCCACGAAGAAAGCGTACGCCAACAGGTGGAAGAAATAAATAAGTAATTTTTAGAAAACAGAGTACAACTGACTGAGTACAGAGTACAACAACCTTCCGGATGGCGCTCTCCCCCTGTTCATAGGGGGAGGGGACCGCTTTGCGGTGAGG
>CALFGU010000082.1 GCA_937877685.1 uncultured Prevotella sp. | reverse complement strand
CGCAGCTCTACGGAGATCGCCACGGGCGACCACATCTTAAAGCGGGTAAGGTGGGGGGTGTAGGTGTGCATTTTGGGGAAAGGAGAAAGGAAAAAGGAGAAATGAGAAAGAACCTGCGGAGTAATTTCTGGATTATGCGGAGCGACAAGTCGTTTATCTCGCTTCCCTTCTCGTCTACTTGTACCTCGTCTACTCGTAAACTAAAAACGAATTAACAATGAAAGTTCTCCTTGTAAACGGCAGTCCCCATAAAACGGGCTGCACCCATACGGCATTGAATGAAATTGCCGAACAACTCCATGCGCAGGGCATTGAAACCGAAGAACTCTGGTGTGGCGTAAAACCCGTGATGGGGTGCATCGGTTGCGGAAAGTGTAAAGACACCAAGCGTTGCTGGTTTAACGGTGATGGTGTGAACGAATTTCTCGCCAAGGTGCCCGAGGTAGATGCCTTTGTCTTTGGTTCTCCCATCCACTTCGCTGGCACTTCAGGTAGTATCAAGCCTTTTATGGACCGTGCCTTCTGCTCAAAGTTAGATATGTATGCTGGCAAACCCGGTGCGGCAATCGTAAGTTGCCGTCGTGGGGGCGCACAAGGCGGATTTGAAGACCTCAACCGCTACTTCACCATCGCCTGCATGCCTATCGTCACCTCTAATTACTGGAACGAAGTGCATGGCAACACCCCCGAGGAGGTGATGAAGGACGAAGAGGGTATGCAAACCATGCGCACGCTGGGCAGAAACATGGCGTGGATGCTCAAATGTATTGAAGCTGGCAAGCAAAGCGGCATCAGTTTCCCCGAACAGGAAGCAAAGGTGCGCACCAACTTTATCAGATAATGCTGCGTGAGGAGCGAGCGGAGTGACTCCTCTTCTTGCGTTTCAAAGGTCAAGAATTTTGCCGTTAATCCCAAGAAGCGGATGCCCTAATCGTATTGAAAAATTCCGAAAATCCATAGCGCAAAAAACTATATCTATTGTAGTAAAAATTATTAGTAACCTAAAAAAAATTATTAGTAACATAATTTAAAATATATTACTAATAATTTTAGGGGTATCTAATTCGCTGATTATCAAGTGAGTTGTATGG
>CALFGU010000081.1 GCA_937877685.1 uncultured Prevotella sp. | reverse complement strand
CCGCATTAGTCTTGGGCATCAGCGTCGCTATGGAAAATATGAAAGCGTCTAACTATCCCGTGCTCTTTATTGGCTGTCTTTCCGTTGGGGGACTTATTGGCACCGCTCTTCGTTTTGACCAACGCATGGAGAGTGCTACGCAGAAAGTTAGTAAAGGAAGTGGAAACGACATTGCTCAAGGAATCACCACGGCAGTACTCCTGTGCTGCGTCGGTACGCTTTCCATGATGGGCCCTGTGCTTTTGGCGCTCAAGGGAGATAGTACATATCTCATGACAGTGGCTATCTTGAACCTCGTAACGATGATTGTTATCGCCTCTTCCTATGGTATTTGGACGGCAGTTACAGCCATTTTCGTTTTCCTCTGGCAAGGCGGTTTTTATCTTATCGCAAAAATGTCGGCAGACTTAATCTCCGATGAATTGGTGGCAGAAACCTCCATCGTTGGGGGAGTTCTTATCGCCGCAGCCGGACTTGGTGTGATGCATATTAAGGATTGTAAGACCATTAACCTACTCCCTGCCCTCCTCATGCCACTCCTTTTCTTCTTAGTTAGAAGTCTTTTCGTTTAAGATTGGAACGCTATAAATTAACCTATTAAACATACCCCCTCCCCGCCTTTGGCGGTACTCCCCCTAACTTAGAGGGAGAATTTATATACACACTTCCATTAGAAAATTCCGCATAAGATTTTCATAAAAAATCAGTTAGAAAATTCAGCGAAGTACACATTCTAAATTCTCCCACTAAGTTAGGGGGAGTACCGACTTTAGTCGGGGAGGGGGTATGTTTAAGATAAATGATACTTACATCATGAAAAAAACATCTATCCTCCTCGCCCTCTTCCCCCTTTTAACAACTGCGCAATCGCCCTCTGTTGCCATTAAGGATTACTTCAAGAAGGTCATTAGTGCTCCCGCCGGAACGCTTGCTCCTGCGCCCGACGCTACCTTACAAACGGCACAGATTTCTGCCGACGAAGCATGGACGCTTTGGCAAGAAAGTTTCACGGAAGCCTCTTGCTACACCAAGCAAGCGATTTCTGCCGACTCACAAGGGGCATACGAAATTCCCGAAGTCTTAGAACCCAATGCCCGCATGCCTTACTACTACGGCACAAAGGGAGAAATGCCTGCCGAGGGTTATCCCTTCTTCCTTTATCTCCATGGTTCGGGACCGAAGGCGAATGAATGGGCCACGGGACTCAAACTTGCCAACTATTTCAAGGATGGTCCGAGCGCCTATCTCGTACCTCAGATTCCGAATGAGGGAGAATATTACCGCTGGTGGCAACGTGGCAAACAATATGTGTGGCAACACGTGTTGCGTAGCGCACTCTTGGATAAAAACATCAATCCCCTTCGCCTCTATTTCTTTGGTATTTCCGAGGGAGGTTATGGCAGTCAGCGCTTAGCGAGTTTCTATGCCGACTATCTCGCAGGTGCGGGTCCGATGGCGGGAGGTGAACCGCTTCAAAATGCACCTGCTGAAAACTTAATGCATACGGCATTCTCGCTTCGCACTGGTGAACTCGACCGTGCCTTTTACCGCGATATTTTAACCCGTCGCACGGGTGCCGCTCTGGATACTTTGGCCGCTCATTTCCCTGGTTATTACCGCCATTGGATTCATCTTCCCGAGGGTCGCGGACATAGCATTGACTATGCGCCTACCACGCCCTGGTTGGCAGGACATGTGCGCAACGCTGCGCCTCAAGTGTTCCGCTGGGAGAATTTCGAGATGGACGGCTGGAAGCGTAATGCGTTTTACAACCTAAAGGTGGTGGAAGAAGTGGCAGACAGCGCTGGCAACCGCACGTTCTACACCTACGAAACCCGTAAGAACGAGATTCACATTACGGCTGAACACGTGGCTTACGAAATTACGATTCGCGATCCGGGAATGGGTATTCCCTTAAGCCAAGTGAAACACTACACTCCCTCACCCCACGGAAAGTTGCGCATATTCCTTGACGAGCGTCTCTTTAACCCCAAGCGCGCAGTCACGGTTTTCGTAAACGGCAAGCAAGTGTTTAAGGGCAAACTCAAACCCAATGCCGCGGCACTCGCAGAAAGCATCGCCACTTTCGCCGACCCCTGTCGCCGCTATCCCTATGCGGTGGATGCAATGTGGTAATAGTTCACACACATTTATTTATACAACCGTGAAGCAGACACTGAATCACCCGTCTGCCTCACGGTTTTTCTATGCCCATTATTTTAACGAAAACAAAAAGAGACTAAAGAAAAATTCAAAGTAACTTTAGGAAAAGAATTTGAGGGTTTGTTTTTCCTATTTCTATTTCTGTAAAAAGGAGGTCTGGATGAGGGCGAGGCGAAACGTGAAAGAATCCTTTCACAACTACCACAAAATCCCGTTTTAAGCAACTTAATTAAACAAAATGTAATTAAATTTCTATTTTCTCTTGCCATTTTGAAATATAACCCCTATATTTGCCGACGAAACAACAACACAAACTATGCAGACTCAGAATACACATAATCGTTTTCACCATCATTTCCTACCAAAAGGCGGGTTGAGACGTGTGTAAACGGTGTGTATCCAGGTGATATGACTCTTATTCTCGAGGCTCTCCCGATGTTGTGATGGGGTGAGCCTCGATATTTTTTTGAATTAAAACTAACACAAGACTAACTTCTATGTTACGTATAGCAATACAGTCGAAAGGTCGCCTTCATGACGACACGATGGCACTCCTTGCCGAAGCCGGCATCAAGATTGACAAATCCAAGCGCACCCTTCTGCTTGCGGCGCGCAACTTCCCCATGGAGGTGCTCTTCATGCGCGATGACGACATCCCAGGTATCGTTGCCGACGGCACAGCTGACATTGGTGTCGTGGGCCTCAACGAAGTGTTGGAGCGCAATGAGGATGTGAAAATCGTGCGTGAGTTAGGATTCGGCGGTTGTCGCCTTTCGATTGCCATACCTAAGAGTGAACCTTACGAAGGAGTGGAATGGTTGCAAGGCAAACGCATTGCCACTTCCTACCCCGGCATCTTGCAGCGCTTCCTTGCCGATAAGGGCATCACGGCTCAAGTTCACACGATTACGGGTTCCGTAGAAATCTCTACGGCGATTGACATTGCCGATGCTATTTTCGACATTGTAAGTTCGGGTTCTACCCTTGTGAGCAACAACCTTAAGGAGGTGGAACGCGTGACTGATAGCGAGGCGGTGCTTATTGCTGGAAAGGAATTAGATGCAGAATCACAGGCGGCACTTGACGACTTGCTCTTCCGCATTACTGCTGTACAAAACGCTGTCGATAAGAAATACGTGCTGATGAATGCTCCCAGCGACTGCGTGAGTGACATTCTTGCCGAACTTCCTGGCATGAAGAGCCCTACAGTAATGCCTCTTGCGCAAGAAGGTTGGTGTAGCATCCACGCCGTACTTGAAGAAAAGCGCTTCTGGGAAATCATCGGTCGCCTGAAAGCGAAAGGCGCACAGGGAATACTCGTGTTGCCGATTGAGAAGATGATTTATTAAATTAGTAGACGAGTTTTTAGTAGACAAATAAACAAGAACCATGCGGAACTTCACAACGGGACTTCTGTAACCCTCTCGTCTACTCGTACCTGTTAAACTTGTCAACTAAAAAACTTTTAGTTCCTCACTTCATGACTCTTTCTTTCTCCCCCAATAAATCTGAGTGGGACGCACTCCTACGCCGTCCCTCGCTTGATATAACCGAACTTTTCGATATCGTACGTCCGATTGTGGATGAGGTAGCTGAGAAGGGCGATGCGGCACTCCGTGCGTATGCGGAGCGTTTTGATAAAGTGTGCCTTACGGACCTTCGTGTGAGTGAGGCAGAAATTCGTGCGGCAGAGGCACTCGTTTCCGACGACTTGAAGAATGCCCTTCGCCAAGCTTACTCACAGATTTATGCCTTCCACGCGGCGCAGCGCTTTAGTGGCGTACGCGTAGAAACAGCTCCGGGTGTCGTGTGCGAACAACGCGCTTTGCCCATCTCGCGCGTAGGTCTTTACATTCCAGGTGGGTCTGCCCCGCTCTTCTCTACGGTATTGATGCTCGGCATTCCCGCCCGCATCGCCGGATGTGAGAAAGTGGTGCTCTGCACTCCCCCTGCGAAGGATGGAAGTGTGCATCCCGCCATCCTCTTCGCCGCTTCGCTTTGCGGCATTACCGAAATCTTCAAAGTGGGTGGCGCACAGGCGGTAGCAGCTATGGCTGTGGGAACAGAATCTGTGCCCCAGGTGGACAAGATTTTCGGTCCCGGCAATCAATACGTGATGGCGGCAAAACAATGGGTAGCTTTGAAAGGAACGGCTATCGATATGCCCGCTGGTCCAAGTGAAGTAGAGGTACTTGCTGACGACTCTGCACGCGCAGACTTTGTTGCGGCCGACCTCCTTAGTCAAGCAGAACACGGTCCTGATAGCCAAGCGTTGCTCATTACGACAAGTCGCGCGCTTGCGGAAGAAGTTGTGGCGGAAGTTAGTCGCCAATGCGCCGCACTTCCTCGCCATGAGATTGCCGAAAAAGCCTTGCAACACAGCAAGATTATTGTGTTCGACACCATGGAAGAGGCGCTTGAAATGACCAACCTTTATGCGCCCGAGCACTTAATCATTGCCACAAAGGATTACCGCGAAGTGGCGCAGAAGATAAGCCACGCGGGTTCCGTATTCCTTGGAAATTACAGTTGTGAAAGCGCAGGAGATTATGCTTCAGGAACAAATCACACGCTTCCTACTTCAGGCTTTGCGAAGTCTTACAGCGGGCTGTGCCTCGATAGCTTTATGCGCAAAATTACCTTCCAAGAACTCACAGAGGAAGGCATTCGCAGCATTGGACGTTGTGTAGAACTCATGGCAAGTGAAGAAGCGCTTGATGCTCACCGAAATGCGATGACGCTTCGCCTTGCAGCGTGTAGCGCGTCTGAAACGGGGGCCACAAAGAGTAATATTGGAGGCACAAAGAGTAACATTGACGCGCGAATAAGTAATAGAATTTTCCCTAATTCTAATTCCGTTTCGCATCTCGTACGCCCCAACGTCATTAAGATGGAGGCTTACAGTTCTGCACGTGATGAATATTCGGGCAAGCAAGCAACGGTTTTCCTCGATGCGAACGAGAGTCCTTACAATGCGCCGTTTAATCGCTACCCCGACCCTCTCCAAACGGAGGTGAAGGCGGAATTGGCGAAAATTAAAGGCGTACGCCCCTCACAACTCTTCTTGGGCAACGGCAGCGATGAGGCTATCGACCTCGTGTTCCGCGTGTTCTGTCGCCCAGGTGTGGATAATGTGGTGGCACTTGAACCTACCTACGGCATGTATGCCGTTTGCGCGGCAACAAATGACGTGGAGTATCGCCGCGTACTGCTTCGCGAGGACTTCTCTTTCAGTGCGGCAGATGTGCTTCAGGCTACGGATGCCAACACCAAGGCTATTTTCCTTTGCTCTCCCAATAATCCTACGGGCAATCTCTTGCCACGCGAAGAGATGGACATCTTGTTAAAGGAGTTTCCCGGAATCGTGGTGGTGGATGAGGCTTACGGCGACTTTGTTCCCGAAGCCTCCTTGCGCTTCGCCCTTGACCAGCACCCCCGTCTGATTGTGCTTGCCACCTTCTCCAAAGCGTGGGCATCAGCAGGGCTTCGCCTCGGCATAGCTATGGCTTCGGAAGAAATCATTGGTTATTTCAACAAGGTGAAATACCCCTACAACGTCAACATCCTCACCCAGCAACAGGCGCTTGAGATTTTGAAGAGCAAAGACCTCGTTGCGGATTGGATCAATCTCATTCTTGCCGAACGTAGTAAGATGGTGGAAGCATTAGAAGCGCTTCCCGATTGCCAAAAGGTGTACCCCTCGGACGCCAACTTTGTTTTAGCAAAAATCAACAACGCAACGGCGCTCTACAATGCCCTTGTTGACCGCGGCATTATTGTAAGAAATCGCAGCAAAGTGCGTCTCTGCAACGATTGTCTCCGTATTACCATCGGCACTCCCGCAGAAAATGATGCGCTGCTCTCAGCCTTGAAGGAATTGACCGCGTTCTAATTGACCTTAAGGACTTTAAAGACCCTAAAGCCCTTAAAGGCTTTACCTTCCCTCATGAAAAAAGCACTTTTTATCGACCGCGACGGCACGCTTATCCAAGAGCCTGCCGACGAACAAATAGATGATTTCTCAAAACTCGTTTTTGTGCCCGGCACATTCCGAGCTTTGACCACCATTCGCGAACTTACGGATTACGAACTCGTCATGGTGAGCAACCAAGACGGATTGGGCACCGATTCTTTCCCCGAGGATACCTTCTGGCCCGTACATAATTTTATTTTGGATACGCTCAAGGGCGAGGGAGTGGAATTTGACAACATCCTTATCGACCGCCATTTCCCGCATGAGAATGCCCCGACGCGCAAACCCGGAACGGGGATGCTCACGGAGTATATGACGGGCGAGTATGACTTGGCGAATTCCTACGTTATCGGCGACCGTATGACGGATGTGCAACTGGCGGAAAACTTAGGTTGTCGTGCCCTCCAAATTGGTACGGACGGGATGGATTGGAAGAAGATTACGGAAATCCTTGTGGCGGGCGAGCGCACTAATGAGGTGAAGCGCACGACGCGTGAAACGGATATTTATGTGCGTATCGACCTTGACCGCGCCGGACGCTGTGATATTTCCACAGGACTCGGTTTTCTCGACCACATGCTCGCACAGATTGCCCACCATGGCGGACTCTCGCTCACCGTTCATACGAAGGGCGATTTGCAGGTGGACGAACACCACACCGTGGAAGACACCGCCCTTGCCCTTGGAGAATGCTTGCGCAAAAGCCTCGGCAACAAACTCGGCATCAGTCGCTATGGCTACTGCCTGCCTATGGATGATTGCCTCTGCCAAGTAGCCCTCGACTTCGGCGGTCGCCCCTGGTTGCAATGGGATGCCGAATTCAAGCGCGAACGTATCGGAGATGTCCCCACAGAACTCTTCTTCCACTTCTTCAAAAGCCTCAGCGACGCCGCATTAATGAATCTGAGCATCCGCGCTGAGGGACAAAACGAACATCATAAGATTGAGGGAATCTTCAAAGCCCTTGCGCGTGCCATCAAGATGGCGGTAGCAAGAGATGTGCGCCACTTGGTGTTGCCTTCAAGTAAGGGGGCGCTTTGAAAAAATGAGAAAGGAGAAATGAGAAAGGAGAAAGACCTTGCAGGGTGTTTCCTTTATCCTTCTGCTCCGCATGGATTTCTCCTTTCTCCTTTCTGATTTCTCATTTCAAAATAAACTTCCATTGTGAAAACTGCTATAGTTCAATATAATGCCGGCAATATTTGCTCTGTAATCAATGCCCTGCGCCGTATCGGTGTAGAGCCGATTGTTACGAGTAATCCCGAAGAAATTATGAGTGCCGACCGCGTCATTTTCCCTGGACAAGGCGAAGCGGCTACTACCATTGCGCACCTTAAGCGTAGTGGACTCGACCGCGTGATTAAGGAATTGCGCCAACCTGTACTCGGAATTTGCATCGGTCAGCAATTACTCTGCGAACATTCCGACGAGGGCGACACGCCTTGCCTCAATGTTTTTGAAGGCAGTCGTGTGCAGAAATTCGTTGCGCCTGAAGGAGTCAACTTAAAGGTGCCCCACATGGGTTGGAACACGATTGAGAACACGAGTTCGCCTCTCTTCAAGGACCTGGCACCCGACAGTTACGTCTATTTCGTACATAGTTTCTACGCTCCCGTATGTGAGTGGACCATCGCTGAGACCAATTACGGCGGCATTCCCTTTAGCGCGGCAATGCGTCGCAACAATTTCTTCGCCACCCAGTTCCACCCCGAGAAGAGTGGCACCGTGGGCGAACAAATTCTCACTAATTTTATGCAACTTGACTTATGATTGAACTTATCCCAGCCATAGACATCATCGACGGTAAGTGCGTGCGCCTTACGAAAGGTGATTACGACGCCAAGAAAGTGTATGACGCCAATCCTGCCGACGTAGCCAAGCGCTTCGAAGACATGGGCGTGACGCGTCTTCACATGGTGGACCTTGATGGTGCGAAAGAAAGTCACATTATAAACTACCGCGTGCTGGAGCAAGTTGCCACGCAAACCAACCTTGTGATAGACTTCGGCGGAGGCGTAAAACACGCCGATGACTTACGCATAGCCTTTAATAGTGGTGCTTCAATGGTGACCATCGGTAGTTTGGCGGCCACAAACCCCGATTTACTTTTAGATTGGGCACAAACATTTGGCGCAGAACGCTTCATTGTGGGTGCCGATGCGCTTGACGGTCGCGTCAAAATCAAAGGTTGGAAGGAGGATGGCGGAATGACGCTCGACGAATTTATTACCTTTTACATGCAACACGGCATTACGCAAGTGCTCTGCACAGATATTAGCCGCGATGGCATGCTCCAAGGGCCCAATACGGCACTCTATAAAGACATTATGGCACGCTTCCCGAATTGCCACTTGATTGCGAGCGGCGGAGTGAGCAACGATGCCGACATTGAAGCACTCAACGAAGCGGGCATCCCTGCCGTCGTTTTCGGAAAGGCTTTCTATGAAGGGAGAATCAATCTTCCCGCGCTTGTAGATAAACTTTCTCGTTAACACAATAGTTTTGTTCTGATGTTCAGAAGTTCTGATGTTCAGAAGGACCCTTCGGTCTGCAAAGAAACCTCAGAACCTCAGAACTTCATAACTTCAGAACGCTCCAATCTCTTAACCTCACAACATAGAGCTATGCTTGCAAAACGCATAATCCCCTGCCTCGACGTAAAAGATGGGCGCACGGTGAAGGGGACTAACTTTGTAAACCTCCGAGAAGCGGGAGACCCCGTAGAACTTGGGAAAGCCTACAGTCTGCAGGGCGCCGACGAACTCGTGTTTCTTGATATTACCGCCACCCATGAGGGTCGCAAGACATTTACCGAGATGGTGAGCCGCGTGGCTGCCGAAGTGTCCATCCCGTTTACCGTTGGCGGAGGCATTAACGAACTTTCCGACATTGATAAGATGCTCGGAGCGGGGGCGGATAAAGTAAGTATCAACTCTGCCGCACTGCGCCGCCCCGAACTGATTGATGAAATTGCCCGCAACTTTGGTTCGCAGGTTTGTGTAACGGCCATAGATGCCCGCCTTGAAGAAGACGGCGAATGGTGGTGTTACGTAAATGGGGGCAGAATACGCACCGAGCGCCGCCTCTTTGAATGGGCGCGCGAAGTGGCAGACCGCGGCGCGGGAGAAATTCTCTTCACGAGCATGAACCACGACGGCGTGAAAACGGGTTTTGCAAACGAGGCGCTCGCCCTGCTTTCCGACAACCTCCCCATCCCAATTATTGCCTCGGGAGGCGCAGGTGCGAAGGAGCATTTCGCCGATGCCTTCCGCATAGGTCACGCC
>CALFGU010000080.1 GCA_937877685.1 uncultured Prevotella sp. | reverse complement strand
ACAGCATCTTGGGCAATCATATTTCCCTCACCATTAGGATTAGGAATGGTCGGCCAGCGCATACATCCGTACCCGAGGAGCGAGGGGCGGTCGTCGCCCAGTCCCGGGAACGATCGGCACGTCATCTGGTCCGTAGGCACAGGACCAAGTTCTTTACTCGTGAGTTCCGCTCCCTTATTGGGTGCACAACCATACAATCCGGCAGTTGTAACTGCCGAAGTGATACCTACTATTTTGAGAAATTCGCGTCTGTCCATTAGATGAGGTTTTAAGGTTTTGAGGTTATGAGGTTAGGATGTTTAAGAGGTTGCCCGCATGGTCTTAAAACCTTAAGACCTCCAGGCGAAGCGACCTTATAACCTCACAAATTACATTACTTTCTGCGTATCTAATCCCTCTACTACGATAGCGCTGAACGGACGTGAGGGACAAAGATTTTCACAAGCGCCACAGCCAATGCAACGTTCCGTATTGATGGCGGGGATTTTCACACTCTTGTCATCGCCTTCCACTGAGGGAATCATCTGAATCGCTCCCGTGGGGCAGTGACGGGCACAGTTGCCACAACTTACGCCTTCCGACACGGGGAGACAGTTTTTCTTTATCCACACAGCGCGACCAATTTGACGAGAAGACTTTTCCTCGCGCGTCAATGCCGTAAGTGCTCCCGTGGGACACACATTTGAGCAACTCGTACACTCAGGACGACAATACCCACGCTCATACCCTACCTCGGGTTGCATAAAGCGTTCGAGCGAATCGGAAGGTCGCAACACCTGATTGGGACATGCCGAGATGCAGAGTTGACATGCCGTGCAGGCTTTCGTGAAATGACGAATATCTTTTGCTCCAGGGGGAAGAATCGTTGTCTGACGCTGGGGCGCAACTTTATCTTCAATCACGGCAAGTCCGCCATCCACCTTTTTCTTCTGCGCACTGACAACAGAGGTTGCCGCTAAAGTGACCGCTCCCGTAATGAAGGCGCGACGGGTTTCCGAAGTCGGAGCCTCATCCGAGGCAGAAGCGGGTTTCACAGCAACAGGTTTTGCCGCACCTGCCACATAGCGAATTGCCCCACGCTTACATTTGCCAATACAATCCATACACATCACACAACGTGAGTAGTCAATCGTGTGGGTCTTACTATCAATACACGCCCCTTTACAATTTCGTTCACAAAGTCGGCATCCATTACACTTTGAAGTATCAATCACGGGGCGGAACATGAATTTCTTGGTGACACATCCGAGCAACGTTCCTACGGGGCAAATCGTATTGCAGTAAGTGCGTCCACCGCGCCAAGCAAATATGCCCACGATAATGAGAGTTACGACTGCGATACCCACTGACCACAAACTGCGCATCCAAACTTCTGTTTCGTAGAAGGCATAACTTTCCGAGCGTTCGGCAAAATATGCCAACGCATTGTTTCCCCATTGCCACAAGGGCGCTAACAGGTTTGTCGCTATACGACCAAAGGCGCTGTAAGGTTCAAGGAGCGATGCCACAAAGTGAATGCCGGGAATCGAAACGAAAAGCGCAAGGAGGAATACGAACATAAATTCCAAACGTGTGCGCCATTTGCTTGGCGAAAAGGTATAGCGATTCTTCTTTGCCTTTTTCCCCATCCATGCAATTACATCCTGCAAAATGCCTAAGGGACAAATCACGGAGCAATACACTCGGCCGAACAATAGGGTTAGCACCACCAACGCAATTAACACAATGAGGGAACCCGACAACAGAGCGGGCACCAACTGAATCTTTGCCAACCATCCCAGATAGGCATGCAACGTTCCCGTAAAGTCAAGGAACAAAAGTGTTATCAGCAGTAAGGAAACCCCTGCAAGCACTATTCTAATTTTACGCAACATAGGAAATAAAAGTTGTGTGTGATACGTCAATGAAGTTAGGAGAAGCAAAGTTAAATTTCTTTTTGTAAACTTTAGGTATTAATAATAAAAATTGTCATTAGGATTTCTATATCCAATAATTTCTATACTTTTGTAGGCAAGACGGTTTTTAGAGTACAGAGAACAGATTCTTAGAGTACAGAGAGCAGAGTACAGCGTACAACTAACCATCCGGATGGCGCTCTCCCCCTGTTTATAGGGGGAGGGG
>CALFGU010000079.1 GCA_937877685.1 uncultured Prevotella sp. | reverse complement strand
CGTTACCCGCTCAGGTTTTGGTTATGGCTTCCGCGACTAAACTCTCGTTTCACAAGCGCCTGTTCCTGCAACTCATCGCCTATGCTTGGGCATTGGTAATCTGCTTTGTGGGTTTTCAATATCTACGTGAGAAGGAATACAAGTCGGACTTCCTCGGCGCCACGCTTCAACAATACAATCGCCACCTGCTTGAGGAAGTTGAGGAAGGGCGCTCTTACAAAGCCTATATTTCTGCTCACGAAATGCCCTTCACCGACCTTCGCATTACGCTCATCACGTTGTCAGGCGCCGTTATTTATGATAACACTATTCCCGTAGATTCGCTGGACAATCACCGAAACCGACCTGAAGTCAGAGAGGCGTTGCGCAAGGGAGCGGGGCATCATATCGGGAGACTATCTGCAAGCGATGGGCGTGAGTATTTCTATGCTGCCACCCGTGGCGAGCGCGTCATTGTTCGCACAGCCCTTCCTTATTCCAGCACTTTGAGGGATATGCTCGAAGCCGACTGGTCTTTTCTCGTAGTAATGATTTCCTGTGCGCTGGGAGTGAGCGTCATTGCCTACTTCTCCACACGCCAACTTGGAAAGGATATTGAGCGCGTTAATCGTTACGAAGCAGAGCAGGAGCGCTCACGCCTGAAGCGTCAACTCACCAACAACATCAACCACGAACTCAAGACGCCTGTAGCCTCCATAGGCGTGTGTCTCGAAACGCTGCTCTCAGGCATTCATCTTAGCGAAGACAAACGGCAGGAACTAATCAGCAGATGCTACATGCAAAACGAGCGACTCCGCCGATTGCTTAACGACGTGTCGCTCATCACGAGAATGGAAAACGGGAGTGAATTAATTCACAAAGAGACAGTTGTTATTAACGACATCATCCGTGAAGTGGAAGCGGAGTTAGAAGTAATGCCGGAGGAGGAACGCTTCGTGCTTCACACCGATTTTAAGCATAAAGTCACCACCTGGGGCAACATGTCCTTAATTGCATCTATCTTCAGCAACTTGACGGAAAATGCGATAGCCTATTCGGAAGGGAGGAACATCTACATCTCTCTGCTTGAAGACAATGAGCAGACGTGTCGCATCCGATTTGAGGATGACGGGAAGGGCGCCGAGCAGGATCAACTCCCCTATCTCTTCGAACGCTTTTATCGTATAGATAAAGGACGCTCCCGCCAGAAAGGCGGAACAGGCCTTGGACTCGCCATTGTTAAACATGCCGTTTTGGTTCACGGAGGCATCATCACCGTAACAAATCGTCCTGAAGGCGGACTCCGATTCGAGTTTACGTTGCGCAAAAAATCGTAGAATTTTGGAGGAGTGAGGGTACTATAAATAAACCAACATACAACAAAACATCCCCCTTTATCAAGTGAGTGCTTGACAAAGGGGGATGTTTTTATGTCCACAATGAGAGACGCTAATTTTGCTGAATTGCGAGATTTTGCATCAATCGTTGGCACAGCGCTTCGTACTTCGCTCGCATATACAGCCAAAGGGCGTTCATGACGGTCAGTTCAAAAACGAAATAAATCCAGGGGTGGAAGGCAAGTAAGGAGAGGTAGAGCACGATGGCGCGTGTGTTGAACGTCAAGATGTTTGCCCATTTCATCAGGGGGAGGCTTCCTGCGCGGAATGCGTCACGCAGGGAGGTGGGGATTTCTTCCTGGTAGCGCGCATCGAGTTGTTGCTTCAATCGCTGGAAGCGGGGGGTCATTTCTTCCTGTGAAAGCGTGTAGCGTCGGTAAAAGAAGAGGAAGAGTTTATAGACAAAGTCCTTGCGCCACGTCAAAGCATCATAATCCGCCTTGACCTTGCGGGAATTGTCTAACTCACTGCCCTGCTTGCCCTTCAGGAAATAAAGGTGGATGTTGCGATAATAATCCGCCAATTGGCATTGCTTGGCATGACAAATGAGACCGGAGAGTGCCGCCAACGCCCAAATCCAAATGCCCCACTTGTATTGGGGCAGGAACGGGATGGGGGCGTCTTGAAGTCGCAAACAGATAGCGGCATAAATCGTGAAAAACCACACATCCCCCGCAAAGCCGTCGAGGATTCTGCCCCAGAGGGTTTTCTTGCCCGTGAGGCGCGCCATCTGTCCGTCACACGAGTCGTAGAAGTTTGCCCACATCAGCAGGAGTATGCCTAAAACGGTATAGAAATAGGAGTCGAAGTAAAAGCACACTCCCGCCGCCGCGCCTAAGATGATGCTGAGAATCGTGACTACGTTCGGATGCACATCGAAGTGCATGAACAGGCGTGCCCAAAGGTAACCAATGGGGCGCGTAAAGTGAATGTCAAGCCATTCTTCAGTGTCTTGACTTTTAAAGGTGGATTTTAGTTGGTCAGACATAATTACTTAGAATTCTTTCTGCTAAAGACTGCGCCGCCTCTTGGGCGCATGGCGCAAAGCTTGGGAAATCATTGAAATCTATAAGGGCAAAAGTGCCATCGGGTCGGACGATGCAGTCACCGCCATACAGTGTAAAACCACTTACAGAGGCGGCATGCGTAGCCAATCGGTGAAGCGCCTCAACATCATAGGCATAATTCCGAGGCACTCCATTATGCGCCTCGAGCCCAAACTTACTAAACCCTGATTTTCCCACCGTGGGATAATAGGCAAAGAAAAAGGGCGTGCCCACTATGCCATAAAACTTCACAAGGTCGCCTTCGACATGTTCAGAAATGACATAGGGTGTAACGTCTGAGATGTCGGCGAGTAAGAGTTCCGCTCGTGTGGCAAAATAACGCACATCCGCCTCAGCCTCAGCATCTCCCCCACCCGTCTTTACCCAAAGCGGGAAGTTCAAAGAGGTTTCAAGGGGATGATTCGTAATTTCAGAGGGAGGCAACGGAATATGTGCCTCCATGAAGCGCAACGTTTGACGGGCACGTGTGTTGTCAAGCACGGCCTGTGGCGCGTTCCACACCTTATGCCCCTCTTGCATCTCCCAATCACGGAGCAACGTCACCGCCACTTTTGACCGCGCCATGCTCACAATGCGTCTCGGCGCATGGCGTAACACATCGGCCGTAAGTTGCGTTTCTTCCACGTGCTCCACACGGAATCCCTTCGCTTCCAATGCCTCACCGATAATCCTTAAAAGCGCAGCATCGCGCTCCACGCAATTCGGGGAGAATCGGTGAGCGCGATGCACGAGTAAAACAGTCATTTCCATAAACTGAAGTGTTTAAGACATAAGGACAAAAAGGGGTGAAAGGGGAACGATGAACGGTTAACGTTTAAAGTTTAACGATGAACGTTTAAAGACCATGCGGAGTGACAGCACTGCGCCAACCTCTTCGTTGAACGTTCATCGTTAAACTTTAACCTTTAAACGTTAACCTTTAACCTTTAAACGTTCAACGTAAATCGCAAATACTTTTTCGAAAAATAAAAAGTAACTTTAGGAAAACAATTTGAGAGTTTAGAAAAATTCTTTAAGGGTTTGTTTATGCCCTAATTGTCCTTCAAAAAATCTACCGCCTTTTGGATGTCTGAGGCATGGTCAACGTCGAGGATTTTTGAGAAGGGGAATGCCTTAAGACGGAGACCATCAGCGATGAGTCCGCGCTGATAATTGCGCATACGGCTTTGCCCTTCCGCCATACACCTTTGAAGTGTTTTTAAGGCAGACGCCGTGAGTCCGTAAATACCGCCTGAAATATACTTGCAAGTCGCAGAAGCATCTAAGAAAGCAGTAATGTCTAACGACTCATTTGTTGCGACGTACAAGGGTTTCTCGTCATCGACAAAGTCGGTCACGCCCATCACGCCATCGGCATCCGATTGCGCAAAGTAATCTAAATACGCACGGAAGTCGCTTTCGCGAAATATCGTATCGACAGTGGTAAGGCAGAAAGGTTCATCCGCAAGATGCGAAGACAATGCGAAGAACGAGTGCATCGAACTGGGCGTAGTTTGCACCACCAAATGAATACGCTCACCTCCGGGTTGCGCCATCAACTGTCGCACATGTTGCTCCGCCTGTGGATGTAAGTCGTTGACAATAATCACAATGCGCTCCGCACCACACGCATTAAAGATGTGCACAAGGCGCGAAAGGAGCGGTTCGCCGTTCAAAGGAACAAGCGCTTTAGGCCATGCTACGCCTTCCTCAGAAAGGCGACGCCCCTCGCCTGCTGCGATGATAGCAAATTGCTTAATTCTGCGCTGCATCTTCGGTGCGCTTTTCAGGACGTTGCACAAAGTTACGACGCTCGTCCTCACGGCGATCTTGATACAACTTAGGCAAGGGATTTGCCGTCACTTCAGTGTCAACAAGTCGGTTGCGGAAAATGTCCATTGCGGCATAAAGCGCCTGACGGAACGAATTTTCTGAAGCAATGCCCTTACCCGCAATGTCGTAAGCCACACCGTGGTCGGGCGAAGTGCGCACCACGTTCAAACCTGCCGTATAGTTGATGCCGTCGTCCATAGAGAGCGCCTTGAAGGGGGCAAGACCTTGGTCGTGATACATGGCGAGGATACCGTCAAACTTTGTGTAATGCCCTGCTCCGAAGAAACCATCGGCACTAAAGGGTCCGAAAATGGGGAGTCCCTCTTCCTGAAGTTTCTGAATCACAGGAACAATAATTTCCTTGTCTTCGCTACCAATTGTTCCCTCATCACCATTGTGAGGATTGAGTCCGAGGACTGCAACACGCGGAGCAGCGAGCAGGTAGTCGTGACGAAGCACGTTGTAGAGTTGACGCGCCTTCTGCTCTACACTTTCGGGAGTGATTGCAGCAGCAATATCTTTAATGGCAACGTGAGTAGTGACAAGTGCCACACGCATGTGTTCGTTCGTAAGAATCATCAACGATTCGCCACCAAAGTGAGACTGTAAATATTCGGTATGTCCAGGGAAATGGAACTTATCGCTCTGAATAGACGCCTTATTAATAGGCGCAGTTACGAGGACATCAACCTTGCCTGCCTTTAAGTCGGCCACGGCAGCCTCAAGCGCAACGAGCGCTGCTTCACCAGCGTCAGCACTTGCGTGACCCAATGTTACGGCAATCTCACGGTCGAAACAATTCACCACATTAAGTTCACCCTCAACGGCATTATTAGCATCGTCAATGAGGTGGAAATTTGTGGTGCTCTCAATCGCCTTGCGGTGGTAGGTAGCCAATTTTGCCGAACCGTAAACCACGGGGATGCAAAGTTCAAAAATGGTGGGTTCTGAGAACGTCTTAAAAATGAGTTCGTAGCCTACACCGTTGGTATCGCCATGTGTAATCGCCACGCGTATTTTCTTTCGCGAAGAAGGAACGTATTGCGTTTCCTCTGCTTCGTATGTTGTTTGTATATCCATTATATATTGTGTATTAGTAGTAGACAAGTTTTTAAAAGAGTACAGAGTACAGAGAACAGAGTACAACTACCGTCCGGAGTGTCGTTCACCTTTTACCGTTAATCGTTAACCGTTAACCTTTCACCGTTAACCTTTCATCGTTCACCGTTAACCTTTCACCGTTAATCGTTAACCTTTAACCGTTCACCGTCCCCTCTTTCTCCTCCTGCTGTTTCTTTGTGCTCAAAAGTCCGCAAGCCGCGAAAATATCCTGACCTCGCGAAGCGCGAATCGTTGTTGTCAAGCCGTTGTTCGTAAGGTAATCTCTGAATTCCACCATCTTTTCTTCCGAAGCGCCCTTAAAGGGTGTGTCGGGAATGGTATGGAAACGAATAAGATTCACACGGCAGTCCAAATCTTTCAGCAAATCCAGCAAGGCCTGGGCATGCTTGCGCGAATCATTGAGTCCGCCAAAGACGATATACTCAAAAGTCAAGCGGCGTTGCTTAGGTGCAGAAGGGTCACGGGGATATTTACGACAGAAGTCGTATCCCTTGAGAATCTCAACGACTGTCTCAATAGAAAGAGCCTTTTCGGCGGGCATGATTTCCGCACGGTCGGCGGGGATGGGGTGATGCAAACTCACGGCTAAGCTACAGCGACTCTCATCTAAGAAGCGCACGAGTCCCTTTGCCAGTCCGACCGTAGAAACCGTAATGCGCTTCGGACTCCAGCCGTACCCCCACGAAGCGGTCAACACCTCGGTAGCACGAAGCACGTTGTCAAGATTATCAAAAGGTTCGCCCTGCCCCATGAACACGATGTTGGTCAGCGTGTCTCGCTCGGGTAACGAATAGATTTGGTTCAAGATGTCGGCAGCACTCAAAGAAGCCACATAACCTTGGCGTCCTGTCATACAGAATTTACATCCCATCTTACAACCTACCTGACAACTCACACAAAGCGTAGCGCGCTCGCCATCGGGTATGTAAACCGTCTCAATATAATCCCCTTGCGCTGTGCGATAAAGGTATTTCACCGTACCATCTACGGAACGCTGGGCATCAACTGGTGCGGAGCAACCCACACAATAGTCCTGCGACAAACGCTCACGAGCTACCTTTGAAAGGTTCGTCATTTGCGCAATGTCGCTCACCTTTTTGTCGTAAAGCCATCCTGCAATTTGTTTTCCTGTAAAAGCAGGAAGTCCAAGACTGAGGGCAACGTCCTTTAGTTCATCTGTTGTAAGACCGAGAAGTGCTTGCATGATAGTTTATTTTAGAAACGAAAATAAGATTAGGAACCAGGGAATACATAAGATGTCCTAATTCCTAATCTCATTAAGGGAGTTCCAACATGTGAATTGGGGTAAAATGTTTCAGAACTCCCCAAACCCATTGGGAATTCTGTTTACTTCTTGTAAAGCAACCAAGCACCAGGATAATCGCCAATCAATTGGTCGCGAAGTTGTGCTGCAGAAGCCTTGTCAGCATACGAAGCAGCAATCACACGATACCAACCTGTGTGACCATTAATAGTTTCGTTCGTACGGATAACGCGTGAAGAATAACCCTTCTGCTGCAACAAAGTCTTCAAACCTTCAGCATTTGCCTGAGTTTGGAAACTACCTACAACAACACTGAATTCCTTGAGTTGTTCACCGCTAACTACAGTGATTTCACCCTGAATTTGGCGTGTGCCACTAAGATCTACGGGAGTAACAGTTGTTGTTTGAGCAGGCGTAACGACAGTCTTTGTTGTTTCTGCAGGAGTTACAACTACGGCCTTGTTTTGTTCTACTGCAGTTTGCTGACTCTTGGCATCTTCATACATCTTGCGATACATGTCTTCCTTAGACTTACAAGAAGTCATTGCTACAGCGCCAACGGCAATTGCTAAAAGTGCAAATTTCTTCATTTTTATAGGTGTAATAAATTAATAAAAATCAATTCTTAGGAAGTAAATTCTCCCCATGGTAAGTAAATTCAACGCAAATTTACAATCTCTAACTTGAATAGCATTCAAAAATACCGTAAAAAATCCACAAACTTGGTTAAAAACTTTGCCTACGCCCAAAATTCTACATTATTTAAGAGTCTAACGAGAAAATCCCCCATACATTTGCACCGTAGTTAGAACGCTACAATAGTAATAACCTTAAACAAAAACTAAACTATGAAAGGACTCGGACTCATTGCTGCATTTGTTGGTGGCGCAGCCATCGGAGCAGCTACGGGAATCTTGTTTGCTCCCGACAAGGGCGAACACACACGTCACAAAATTTGTCAAGCGCTCCGCAAGAGAGGCATCCAGTTGAAGGACTGCGAAATGAACAAACTTGTTGACGACATCACAGAAAGCACCAGTGCGGCGAAAACATCTTAGTGCCTCATGAGCGTGCGGTGGGTGTGTCTAAATGCAACTTTTAGGCACACCCACTTTTGTTTTTCACGACACACTTATTGCTACATGATTTTGAAAAGAAGTCACCCTCACATAACGCTCTTCTACCCCCGCATGTTCCCATCTCTCCTTTATTTCACCATCACACATAAAAACGAAAAGTCATGACTCACCAAACTGCTGAAACTGAACTTGTTCAAACGCTTTACGCCACCCTTAAGGAACGCACTGGTTTACACCTGCAAGCATTGCGCCTTGACTGCGCCAGCAAACTCTCCTCTCTCTTAGCAAACCTCATTCTAAGCATTATCTGTCTGCACCTTTTCACGGCTCTACTTATTTTCCTGACATTCCAATATGCTTATTTTCTCGCAACACTCTTTGGGAGTCTCCCCCTCGCCATCTTTATGGTGATAGCAACTTATGCCGTTCTCATTTTCATACTCTTCATAAATCGTAAGCGCTGGATTCTTTACCCCATCACACGTTGCCTGCTCCACATGTTTGACATGAAAACGGAAGCAAGTGCTGAAACACCCCTTCAAACTATTGAGCGACAACGAGAATCATTGAAAGTGCAACTTGCAACCAACCAAGAGGTCCTCGTAAAAAACTTCAACGAATTCATTTCGCCCACCCCACCCGCTTCACCCTTTGAAAAGTTGGGCACATTCCTAAATTGGGGCAGTCATCTTATCAAAGGCATAAAAATGGGGTATAATTTCATTAAAAACAGGCAATAAAGGGCCACTAAGACGCACTAAAAGAGGTTGTAAACTTTGTCATATAAAAAATAAATAGTAATTTTGCACCCGCTATCACGAGATGGTAGCATTTAATTCAAACCTATAAAAACTATTTATTACAATGGCAACTAAGATTAGATTGCAGCGTCACGGCCGTAAGGGCTATGCTTTCTACAGCATCGTGATCGCAGACGTAAGAGCTCCACGCGATGGTAAGTTTACTGAAAAGATTGGTACTTACAACCCCAACACCAATCCCGCAACAGTAGATTTGAATTTTGAACGTGCCCTCCACTGGGTAGAATGCGGTGCACAGCCCACTGACACTGTTCGCAACATTCTTTCTGAAGAAGGCGTTCTCCTCATGAAGCACCTTAAGGGTGGCGTTCGTAAGGGTGCATTCGACGAAGCTGCTGCTCAGGCTAAGTTTGAAGCTTGGAAGCAGGAAAAGGCTGCTAAGGCTGCTAAGGCTGCAGATAAGACTGCTGCTGAAAAGAAGGCTGCTGCTGCTGCTCGTCTCGAAGCAGAAAAGGAAGTTAACAAGAAGATTGCAGAAAAGGTTGCAGAAAAGAAGGCTGCTGCCGCTGCTGCAAAGGCTGAAGCAGAAGCTGCTGCTACTGAAGAAGCTCCCGCAGAAGAAGCTGCTGAATAATATTAGCACACTTCCACAAACAAACAATGTGCCCACCGGTTCACCGAACCTGTGGGCACATTTTGTTTATAACTTTTAGTAAACGAGTTGACAGATACAAGTAAACGAGATAGTTACCAAGGAAGATAGCAGGATAGGAATTGGCGAAACCACATTACTCTTCCAATTTCGCCATTAAATCTGATACACTACTTACTTTGGTCACGTTCCCTTTACGCACATCTTCTATAGCACGCGAGAGTGTTCCCTTTCGTGTAGAACTAGCACGTGCAATAGAAACACCCTTCAAATTACTTAAAATTTTACGCAAACCAGGTAACAAACTTTTGTCTTCTATGTTCAATACTATCTGAGTCATCACTATAATCATTTTCTTTAGAGTGCGAATATACATGTAATTTTTCATATATTCTACCCACACCACTATTTTAACATCTCTAAATCAAGTTATAACAGATTGTAAAATTAGAGGACACCCTCCTAAAGTCACCACAAAAAACGACAAAATATTATTCTGTACAATTGTCCAGTAAAGCCACCTCACACAGACACACGTTTTTGAGACAGAAGAACATAAGAACATATTTTTTTATCACGCAGACGACACAGACTACGCAGAAAGGCAAGTTGCTTCGCACCATGCGGAGCAAAGGTCTGTGTAGTTCTGCGGAGTCTGCGTGCAATTATTTCACACAGAATTCACGGAAAACACGGAATGCCGTGCGGAGCGTTATGGTCTCACGCAGACGTCGCAGACTTTCGCAGACAATGTTTTAATTTAGCCAATAATATGTTCTTATGTTCTTCTGTCAAAAACTATCAGCAGAGCAAATTCTGTGTCATTCTGTGTGTTCTGTGTGCAATGATTTTTGACATAA
>CALFGU010000078.1 GCA_937877685.1 uncultured Prevotella sp. | reverse complement strand
GTAAGCAAATTCGCTATAACACGGAGCACGGCATCACGCCGAAGCCTATTGTGAAGGACTTTAACACTACGGAACTCTCGGCGCTCAATAAGAATGCTGCCGAGCGTAGGGTAGAGCGCATGGGTTACTTACAACCGACTCCCATAGAGCAGGCGGCAGAAGCGCCCGTGGCGTATGGCAAGCAGAAGGAGGAACCGCGCGAGCAACGCATCGAGCGTCTGCGTAAGCAGATGAAGGAGGCGGCGGCAAAGTTCGACTTTATCCTTGCGGCGCAGTTGCGTGACGAACTCTTAATGCTTGAGAATGAATAAATAATCCCTAAAGCGTAATGCTACAATTCTTAAAAAACTGGACATTGCCCGTGGCGATGGTCGTCGGTGCTTTGACCTATTTCATATTGGCGAATGTGCCGCTTTTTACCCCCATCAAACCTTACATTTTAGTGTTGGTGGAGGAACTACAACCCATCTTGATTTTCACCCTGCTCTTCGTGTCGTTCTGCAAAATCGACCCGCGCCATATGCGCTTCTGCAAGTGGCACCTGTGGGCGTTGCTCATCCAAGCAAGTCTCTTCTTAGCGTGCGTAGGGTTCTGCGCCTTGTTCCCAGAGTCGCTTTGGAGGGTGGTTGTTGAGGGCGCGATGCTCTGCTTTATCGCTCCGACCGCCATAGCTGCGGTGGTGGTGACGTCAAAACTTGGTGCGCGCCCCGAAAGCCTGGCGGCATATATCGTGCTTGCCAACTTGCTCACGGCAATCCTCGTGCCCGCGGCGGTACCTTTGATTTATCCCGAACACGGTGGCACGTTCTTCAGTTCCTTCCTGCTCATCATGAGCCGAGGGTTCCCCTTGCTGCTCTGCCCCTTTATCTGTGCGGTCATTGCGCGTAAGTTCCTTAGAAAATGGGTGGAGCGAATGAATGCGCAAAAGGACCTTTCCTTCTACCTTTGGGCAATAGCCCTGGCGCTTGCCATCGGAATTTCAACGCGAAGCCTTGTGAACAGC
>CALFGU010000077.1 GCA_937877685.1 uncultured Prevotella sp. | reverse complement strand
CGGGGAGGGGGTATGATGATTCTTCTTATATTGGGTCAACTGCTATATCATTACCTAAAATGTAACTGATGCTGTTGCAAAGTTACACGCATCAGTTTATAGAAACAAACAGACGCCATCTATTCTTTCATAGATGACGTCTATTCTGGATTTATTTCCACTTCTTTAGCGCGAACGTGCTTTCAAGGCGTTCTTCAAGGTGGTCGTCAATATTTACGAAGAAGTCAATTCCCGTGAGTTCCTCAATGGCATCAACGGAGGTGGCAGTTTCTTCCATCTTTTGCTTGGCGTTGGAGTTGGCATAGTAGAAACCAATGGCTTTTTCCTCACCCTTGCGCATGGAGAGTACAACCTTGAAGAACCCTTCGGGCACTGTTATCTTCAGGTTATTCCCAATCGTCTTGTGCTTTGTACCTTTATAGACGGGACCGCACACAATGTACACACTACCTTCGCGCTTTGCCCAACGGCGACACGCACTTTCTAAAGTTTCCCACCCTCCGGCGTTCAACGTATGCGTTTGCGGACAGATGTTGCTCATGTAGAAGCAATCGTTCATCGCTTTGGAGTCCCACTTCATGTCTGCAGCAGGAACCATGTGCCCTCTGTCATAACCCGAACGGGTGTAATCCGCATGTGCTACCTGATGGTTTTCAGGGAGCAAGGGGTCGGGCTCAAAATCATCGGCACGGGGTAAACTGCCATTGGCTTCCTCCGCCGTAAGTTCCCACGCCACCCAGTTGGGATTGTTGTGCTCACGATTGAATGAGAGTGTGAATCCCGTATGTTCCACAATGCGCTCAGGCGTACGCTTCATGCGCCCAGGAAGTTCCAGTTTGCGCCCTGACGTTTTCGTAGCGGATTTAGATTCTGCCGCCTGTTGCTTCAGTTGTTTCTCAAGTTTCTTCTTGGCGCGCTTCGCTTTTTTAGAGGCTTTCTTTGTGGCGTCTTCAACGTCGTCATAAATATCTTCAACAAACTCGGCGGCATCCTCAATATAATCTGCCGCGTCATCGGTCAAGTCTTCCGTGGCGTCCGCAATGTCTTCCGCATGCTCGACGGTGTCTTCCCAGTGGTCTTCTATCGTGTTGTTCTTCGTGTTACACCCTACGCACGTAAGCGCAAATAGGAGGGTGAAGGCAAAATGTGAAATTCTCATTATTTATGTAGTTTTGTGGGTGAAATCGTTAAGGTTGTTGCTGACATTCTGCGCAAATGCCTTTGAGCACAAAGTTGGCCGACGAGAGCGTGAACCCTTCGGGCAATGCTACGTCAGGAATGGCCACCTCATGCAGGCACATCGTGCGCTGGCAGTGCTCACAATAAAAGTGCACATGGAAGTCGGAGAGGGCGTGTTCGTGTTCTTCGCCACACCGACAGTGCTCCTCGCAAAGCGCAAACTTGGTCTGTCCGCTTCCATCCTCCACCTGGTGCACGAGGTGCTGTTCCAAAAAGAGGTTTAAGGTGCGGAAGATGGACGAACGGTCAACCGTCTTGAGTTCTGCCTCAAGTGCCATGAGCGAAACGGCACAATCCTGTTCTTGCAGGGCACGCAATACCAATATTCTGACTGGGGTGGGGCGAATACTGCGAGATTTGAGCAACTGAATTAGAGGTGACATGAGTGGGGTGGTGATTTAAAAAAGTGAGAGTAGCACTGAATTGGTTTTCGGCGCTACTCTTGTTATTAAATGAGGGAAGGATGAATAAGGGCGCTACGCTTTGAGGACTCTGTGACTCAAAGCGCCCCTCCTCAACACCTTATAACCTCAAAACCTTCAAACCTTATTCTACGACTTCAACACAGTCGGCAAGGCGCTTTGCTTTGTCGCGCACGTCGTCAAGATTGCCGTCAAGCGGAGCGTTAACGACTACGACACCCATGCGACGTCCTACGCGCGTAGTGGGTTTGCCAAAGATGCGCAAGTCGGCATCTTCCTCGCAAGTGAGTTCCAATCCCTTGTAAGAGGGTGCCTTTTCGCTGGCAAACGTAGAGAGGATTACGGCACTCGCACCAATGCGCATCTGCTTGATGCAGGGGATGGGCAAACCGAGAGCGGCACGGAGGTGGAGCTCAAACTCGTTGAAGTTTTGCGTACCAGCGAGCGTCACCATACCTGTGTCGTGCGGACGGGGTGAGAGTTCAGAGAAGTAAACACCGTTCTCGTGTGAGAGGAAGAATTCAACCC
>CALFGU010000076.1 GCA_937877685.1 uncultured Prevotella sp. | reverse complement strand
CCCATTGACCAACCAGTAGCTGCATCACCACGGAGCTTGAGTGAGTTAACTGCGGGAGTGAAGAATTCACTTTCGGGAGTAATCTGGTCCATTGGGAAGAGTGCCATCATGTGTGACATGTGGCGGTGACCGCGGTCGTTAGAAATATCAAATGGAGTGTACTTCCATTCGCGGAGCAACTTTTCACCCTTCTTAACGCCGTTGTAAGTATTACCCCAAGCACCAGTGTAAGTTTCTGTGTGGAGACCCTTGTCTGTCTTTTCAAGATAGAGGTTGAGCTTAGCGATGTCTTCTGTTGTGAGACCAGTATTTTCAACGCCGAGGATTTCAATAGCATCAGCAAGGTTCATGAAGAGGTAATAAATCATCTGTTGTGCGTGAGCAGTACCGTCTTCTGTTTGGTTGTCGTGCTGTTCTGCACTGAATTCATCGGGAGCAACGAATGTGCCGTCGGGTTCAAACTTGTAGGGAGTGTGGTAGTTGCGTACAGAAGCCTGTTCGTCCTTCGTATTATCGAAACCACGGTCCTGAATCAAGCGGTTAAACCAGAACTTAGCGCAGTCCCACATTACGGGGAATGCCTTCTTCAAGAATTCCTTGTCCTGAGTGTAACGCCAGTGTGTCCAGAGGTGGCTCGTGTACCAAACATTAGCAACGAGGTAGTTGTCGCCCCAAGTACTCATACTGTTGTAGAGTGAAGTTTCAGTAAGAACGCTCCAACCATGACCAGCATTATACTTCTTACCTACTTCCTTCCAACCCGTACTTTGCGCACCACGAATAATGAAATTCACGAAAGGCTTGTGGAGGTCAGAAAGGTTGGTAATTTCTGTGGGCCAGTAGTTCATCTGAATATTGATGTTCGTATGAATATCAGAGTTCCAGGGAGAGTCTGTGCCACGGTCGTTCCAAATACCCTGAAGGTTGTTAGGAGCAGCGATGGGCTTACGGTTAGAACTGATTGCGAGGTAACGACCGAAGTGGAAGTAGAGTTGTTCCAAGAAGAGGTGGTCGTTAGCAGTGCTGTTAGCATCACCGTTATTGGGGAAGTAGTTGTCGATCAAAGTCTTTGTGTCAACAGTAGGCGTTGTAAGACCAAGATCAAAGGTCATGCGCTTTGTGATAGCGTTGAAGTCTGCAATGTGATCTGCTTCAATCGCTTCATAACCCTTAGCAATAGCCGCTTCAATCGCAGTCTTTGCCTTAGCATTTACGTCAGCAGCAGTTTCTGAAGTGAAGTAATTGTTAAGAACCTCCATGTCGCCATTGAAGTTCGTAGCGCCCTTCAAGTAGAACGTAATTTCTGTAGCGTTTTCTACCTTGATACCATTGTCTGTAGCTGTAACAGTAGCACCTTCGTTAGCAACAACGTGGAGACGTGCAGCGTGGCTAACAGTCATCTTACCTGTGAAATAAGCAGTGCCATTTTCATACTTAACTTCAGAAGCACCGATGCTCTGTCCGGGCTTGAGTTTGAAGATAAGGTTCATCTTATCATCACCTTCCGCCTTGTACTGCGCAGCAATCACTTGGTCAGGAGCAGAAGAGAGATACTTACGTGTGAACTTAGTGCCGTTAGCATTCTTAAATTCTACGCCAGAAATACCATCCTCAATGTCGAGGTAGCGAACGTAATCTGTAACGCCCTTCCAAATAGCTTCGTCCTTATTTTCTACAATTACAGAACCGAAGTTCATGAACGTACGGTTACCACCGCCAGCGCCAACCACGTTTGCGGGACCGCTCCAAAGGGTCTTTTCATTGAACTGAATTTCTTCGTTGTGAACGCCACCGAAAATCATTGCACCCAATTCACCATTACCAATGGGAAGTGCATATTCCATCCAGGGGTAGCTAACTCCTGTTGCTTCGGCAGAAGTAGTGTACCAAAGTGTGTTGGGATTCTTGGGAGCGAAAGTAGAAACGCCCTTGATGTCGCTTACTTCGTAGAAATATTCGTCGGGATACTGTGTGAAGTCCACTTCCTTAATGTAGAACATACTACCCTGGTCACCAGTTACGCTACCAGTGTTCCAAAGAGCCAAGTAACTGTTACGGTCGTTCCACCACTTGTTAGTACCGCTAATCTTGATGTAAGAAGGATTGCTGCTTCCGAGGTTGAGCGTACCTGTAAACTTAGTGCTGTGAGTAGTAGAAGAAGGATCTACCATAGAAGTGCGAGCCGCAGCTTCATCACCTGTAATACCGAGCACCTTTGAGAGACCCAAAGAATAGTTGTACACCTGATAGTTAGAACCTGTCTTAACGAAAGCCCAAATACCGCGATTGTCGCTGGGTTCTGCTGCATTGCTGAGCTTCATAGCGTCACCGTCCATATAGGCAGGGTTAAGGCTTACATAACCACCCTTACCGTTCTGCATGGTATAGAACTTAGTGCCTTCGTCGAAGTAGCTCACGTAAACGTTCATGCCATTAACGGTGATGATAGCCATCTTGCCCGCAACAGCAAGCGCTTGGAACGCAGCCTTCTTAAGAACTTCAGTAGTTTCAATGGTTGCTTCGTTCTTATATTCCTGACCGTTGTAACTTACACCCGCACTAGCGTCATCCGTACCGAGAACGGTGATAACGTAAGTCTTTTCCATGGGAATTGCTTCCTCAATGCTGAAGCAGTTACCGGGGTCGGTAGTTGTCCAACCGTCAACGAGAATACCCGTATTGTGTTGGCCAGAATTCTGAGTGTTCATACCCTGATTGCCAAGGCACATCTTCCAAGGATACGAAGCATTGTCAACCTTAGTAATGTTAAGCACAGTCTTAGCTGCGTCTTCCATGTTACCATTTGCGCCAACATACTTCTGCGCTCCTACACTGAAGAGGTAAAGGTTGTTGCCGTTCTTAATAATCTGGAATTGCTGCATGGGGTCTGCCAAGTCTTTTTGAACCGTGCCCACTGTTTTACCAGAACTTGAACTGAGTTTGCCCGCGTTTGCTTCAGAGTAGAGCAAGAACGCGCGTTCACTCTTGATGAAATAGACCTTGTCATTGCTGAGTTGCGAAAGGTCTGTCACTTTGTCTGCCCAAACCTGTGCCGTTGCACAAAGCAGAGAGACAAGCATGAATAGAAATCTTTTCATAAGATTAGGATTTAAAAGTGATTGTAAAATGTTTGCGTTTTAAAGGTGGAGTCCTGTATCCAAGTTGCCAACAAGGAATAGCAAATGTGACCCCATACTATTGCCGAGCAAAGGTACACATTTTTATTCACCTTAACAAATAATAACCTCCTAATTCGCCAATTTTATGAGATTTGCAGGGGTAACACACGTATTGCTAATAACAATCGCAAGGTAACTCAATTTTTATTGTTATCTTTGCAAAGAATGGAAGCATAGACGTTATGAAAATACTTCCTCACTTAATTAAAATTATTTGCTACTTAAAATGAATTAAGTGAGGAAGAATTTTTCTTAAGTCTATTTCCGTTTTTCGGTTGCATAATATTCTAAAAATCAATATTCAAAATGAAACAGTTTTCACTCAGAAAAATCCTCTTGATTTTCGCACTCTTGGGTGTTGTGGTAACTACCGCACAACCAACTTCCAGTGTGAACATCATTCCTCAACCTGTGCAACTCGTGCAAAACGAAGGGGAGTTTCAATTACCCGAAAAGTTGACCATTGCTTACGATGTCGCGCTCAAGGCACAGGCAGAATACCTGCAAGAAGTGTTTGCGCAATCTACTGGTCGCATTGCCGTGATGAAGGAAGGCAAGAAGAAGGGTGACATTGTCTTGCTCGTTGATGCACAAGCACATAAGGCGGAAGGATATGCCTTGTCCGTGACGCCGAAAAACGTGAAGATTGTTGCTGCTGACCCCTCAGGTGCCTTCTATGGCATCCAGTCGCTCTTGCAACTCTTCCCCGCAGAAATTTATAGCGAAAAGTGGCAACGTAATATCGAATGGAAAGCGCCTTGTGTAGAAATCGTGGATGCTCCCGAACGTCCTTGGCGCGGCATGATGCTTGACGTGGCGCGCTATTTCTATGATAAGGAATTTGTGAAGAAATACATCGACATGATGGCGATGTATAAGATGAACAAACTCCAATTCCACTTGATTGACGACTCAGGTTGGCGCCTCGAAATCAAGAAGTATCCCCGCTTGACGGAAGTTGGTGCGTGGGCAGGTCCTAACGAGAAGCGCCTTGGCGGATTCTATACGCAGGATGACATTCGCGAAATGGTGGCTTACGCACAGGTGCGCGGCGTGGAGTTGGTTCCTGAAATCGAATTCCCTGCCCATATTCTTTCTGCCGTAGTGGCGTATCCCTGGTTGAGTTGTACGGGTGTGCAACACCAACTTCCCACACAGCACTTTATTAGTCGTGACTTGCTTTGCGTAGGTAAGGAAACGTCTATCCAATTCCTTCAAGACGTTCTCGAAGAGACCGTCGAACTTTTCCCTTCCTCATATATTAATATAGGTGGTGACGAGGCGGTTTACAAACGCTATGAGACCTGTCCGGATTGTCAGGCGCTCATGAAGAGAGAGGGGTTGACAAAGGAGTCAGAACTTCAGGGCTATCTCACAAACGTTGTGGCGCAGATGATGAAGAAAAAGAACCGCACGCTTATCGGTTGGGAAGAAATCATTATGCGTGGCAAGGTGAACGAACCCGTTGTGGCGCTCATCTGGCACAATGTGGCGGATTCTATTCATGCCACAAAAACAGGGCATAAGGCGATTCTCACTCCCTGTACGCACATGTATCTTGACTTTCCTGAGCAGAAAATACCCGGAGAAGTGCAGGCGGCTACGTGGATGCCTCCCGTTTCTTTGGAGAAGTGTTACTCGATGCCCGTAAACGATTATTCGGAAAACTCAACCGTGATCGGCGTGCAGGGATGTTATTGGAGCGATCAGTTTATTCACGGTCAGGCACTCCAAGAGATTGCTTATCTTAACGAAAACCGTTCGGAGAATTATGCGGAGTATCTCACCTTCCCCCGACTCCTTGCTGTAAGTGAGGTGGGGTGGAGCAAGCAAAGCCGACGCAATTTTGAAGATTTCCGTACGCGTCTTAGCAGTCACTATAGTCGTCTCGACCATAAGGAATGTCATTACCGTCTTCCCGTACCCCGTGTGGTGAATGAGGAGAAGATGGTGGATGGAAGCTCTCGCTTTACGCTCGCTTCTGATGTTCCTGGCGCGACAATCCGATATACGACAGACGGTAGTTATCCTACACCCCACTCACCGATATATACGGGTCCAGTGGTCGTTTCAAAGCGTGACGATTTTAGAGCGATGAACGTGGTTTCTACTACGCAGTATTCGCTTCCGCTTTACTTTGCGCCTGACTACTCAGCCTATAAGGCGTATGGCGAATATGTTTTTGGTTGGGAACCTCTTCGTGTGCAGACAAAGCCTTCTACTTGGCGCTTTGAGGTAACGGGTAAGATTTCTGGCAATGGTGCTTACGAATTGGCGGTAATCCCCACGCGCGGTGACCGTCCTGTGCGCCTCGGAACCTTGAAACTTTGGAAGCGTAACGAACTTATGGCGGAGGTGGTGCTTGATGAAACGCGCCAAGTGGGAGATGCTCCCGCCATTTACCGTTTCAATCTCGACGCTTTCGAAGCAGGTACGCCCTTCCATATAGAAATTCAGGGTTATGCCCCTAACGGCAATAACACCAGCGGAATGATGTTCTTGCGTAAGGTGGAATAATCGACACCCTTTACCTTTAAGGGCACATTCATAATAAAATAGTGGAGACACCTTCGGAAGTTCGAGGTGTCTCCACTATTTTGTTTGTATTTGTCCGGTGTTAAGGACGCTTTAATTCAGTTCATTTATGGCATTCAAATAATTACGCATTGACCCTGCTTTCATTATTTTCTTCCAGGCTTTGCGTCCGCATTCCTCTTCAAGGTACTCCCAGAAGGTTCTAACTTTTGTGAGGAGTTGGGCTTCACTGGGAATGATGGTTGAAAGGTGAGCGTGGTAATGTTCGTGCATCTTTTTGATGAGCGCAAGGCGTTGGGGGCGTTGCCATTCTTTACCATCAATGATTTCACGTGCGAGTGAGGGACGTGCAAGAAGTCCGCGCCCCATCATGACTCCTGCAAGTTGCGGAAAGCGGGTTATGATGTCATGCACATCGGAAGGTGTGCGCAGGTCGCCATTATAAATAAGCGGATGCTTACACTCGTCCGCAAATCTCTGAAACGCATCGAGGTCTGTTTCTCCGTTATATTGCTGCATGCCCAATCGGGGGTGGAGCGTAATATGCTTAAGTGGCGTTTCGTTTAAGATGGGGAGTAGGGAAAGTCCTTCTGTTGCCTCGGTTTGTCCCAGGCGCATCTTGATGCTAAACGTAAGGTCGTGGCGCTGGCGGATAAGGTCAGCAATCTCCTTGACACATTCAGGGTTCTGTAACAAACCCGCCCCTCTGCCATGACGCGTTTGAAGCGGGAAAGGACAACCCATGTTGATGTCTATTTCACGATACCCCAGGTCCGACAGATAGTCCACAAGGAAAGTAAATTCCGCTCCATCCTTAGCGATAACTTGAGGAATAACAGGAACCCCTGTGTTAAATTCCGGACGCACATCGCGCGCATCTTTCGTGCGAATGCCTTTATGCTCCATGCGTAAGAATGGAGTATAGTAGGCGGTGACGCCACCTATTAATTCGTGGTGAATTCGGCGATAGGTGTCTTCTGTAAAACCTTGAAGCGGCGCGAAATAGAGAGGGAGCATGGATAAAATGAGAATTGAAGAAAACAATAAGTAACTTCCCACGCGGAGAATTACTTTTAGGCGGTCGTAAGTGAGAAACTGTATGGCGCAAAAGGGAAACCGTCTTAACGGATTTCCACTCCCACGTGACTAATTCCGTGAACGGGGTGGGGGAGACAGGGACGGATGGAAATCATGCCTTTTAACGTGTCGGTAGGTTCCAATATGCAGAGTTCGACACGGATGTCGCGGTGGTTAATCCCCTTGCCGTTTTTATTACCCGTATAGTCGAAAAGAGCAACGCTGAGGGTGTCTGTTCTCAACGTATCTGGCGCTTGCCAAACTTGGGTAATTTCTAAGGGAAGATAGATGGAGTCAAACGGATGTGTCTCTGTCGTCCGCACACAAATGTGTAAGGTGTGGGGATTTGAGGAAGTCGGAACGCAGATTTCAAATTTGACGGAATCCGTTGGGACCCACTGCTCATTATCTACGGGTAGAAAAGCAGTGTAGGCTGCATAAGGAGTGCAGCCTACACACATGAATATGATGAACAGAAGGATGTTTCGCATAGTAACCCTTATGTTATTGCGAGAATGGAAAGCGCGATTTAACGCTCTGAATGACCTTTCTTCTTAGGTCGGCGGTCGCCACGATTGTTACGGTGTTCGTTGTGGGGGCGTTGGTCTTGCTGACCTCCGTTATGGCGCGGTTTATCATTGTGATGCTTATTGCCCTTGCGCTTTGACTTGTCGAAACGCGTAAGACTTTCCTGTTCTGCCAAGTCAATAGGAGTGGTGGGCGCAACTTCCGTTGTGTCGTTCAGCGTAAGGGGCTTTTCGCCACGCTTGTTCATGTTAAGCACTTCAAAAGCACGTTCCGCCGAGATGGTAGTTACATTTGCAGCCATGCGTTTGTCTGTGCTGTAACTTACAGTGCCGGCAAGAATGTCGGATTTGAAATGGTAGAACGTAGCATCGGCAGTTTCGAGCGTGATTTCACGACTGGGCAACTTGCGTGCGGCTTCCATGTACGTGTCCACTTCATAGTTGAGGCAGCATTTGAGTTTTGCGCACTGTCCTGCCAATTTTTGAGGGTTGGGAGAGATATCCTGGAAACGCGCAGCGGCAGTTGAAACGCTGTTGAAGTTTTTTACCCATGTGGCACAGCAAAGTTCGCGTCCGCAAGGTCCAATTCCGCCGATGCGACCGGCTTCCTGGCGTGCACCAATCTGACGCATTTCAATGCGTACGTGGAACGTTTCGGCAAGCACCTTAATAAGTTGACGGAAATCGACACGCTGGTCGGCGATGTAGTAGAAAATAGCTTTGTTGCAGTCTCCTTGATACTCTACGTCGCCAATTTTCATGTCGAGATTAAGGTCTTTTGCTATCTGACGTGCTTGTATCATCGTGTCATGCTCACGTGATTGCGCCTCTTCGTATTTCTCCATGTCCACAGGGCGAGCTTTGCGATAGATACGCTTAATCTCGGTGTCGGGTCTGAGGCATGCCTTCTTCATTTGCAGAGGAACGAGTTGCCCAGTGAGGGTTACGACACCGATGTCGTGACCTGGTGATGCCTCAACGGCAACAATGTCGCCCTTTTGCAGAGGAATGCGATTTTCATTGCGATAATATCCCTTGCGAGTGTGCTTAAATTGCACTTCTACGAGGTCGCACGCATCGTTATTGCCGGGGATGTCGGCAAAGTAGTCGTACGTATTCAGTTGTTTGTCCTGTCTGCCGCAACCTTTCGCACTGAGTCCGCGCAGGCAGGGATGTATCATAAATTCTTTGTTCATATATTTTTTAGGGGAGATATTTTAGTTGCTCTATATGTATTAGTTGTTTTAGAGCATAAACTTATTTTATGAGCAAGACAATCATCTTGAGCGCAAAGTCGAAGAACACCATGCGGGGATTGACGTTCTGCGTGATGTCGCGCTCAGCGAGTGAGAGTTCTTCCATAATGCCGATAACGTTTCTCTCATTGATGAAGGGCGAGAAGCGCGTTGAGAAGTCGCGTTCGTTTGCGGCAAGGTAATTTAAGTTAGGGTCGTGAAAATTAAAGATGAAGTTTTCGCGCACCATGTGTTGGCAATAGCGGAGGAAGTTTTTTTGTTTTTCGCGCCCCCATTCTGCAACGAGTTCACTCCATTTGTGCATCTCCTTAATGTCGCGCATGTAGCATTTACGCATGAGTTGCACAAAGAGGTCGAAGAAGATGGCGGTTTCTTCGTTTGCTTGAATCAAGTTTACGGCTTGTGTGTAACTTCCGTTGGCGTTGCGCGCAATGGTGAGTGCCGTTTCGTCGGCCATGCCATGCTGTTTGACGAGTACTTCTTGGATTTCGGTGGGTGTCAGTGCTGGAAATTCAATGTTTTGTGTGCGACTGACAATCGTTTGAAGCAAACGCTCGGGCGTTTCTGTAATCAGAATAATCACCGTTTTCGTAGGTGGTTCTTCCAATATCTTAAGAATCTTATTCGCCGCCTGTTCGTTTATCAATTCAGCGTGCCAAATAATCACCACTCGGTATCCTCCTTGTTGGGCGGTCAGGTTCAGTGCATCTGACATGTAAGCGGCGTCCTTCACATTGATAATGGGTTGCTGGTTTTCCGTACCCATTGCGGCATACCAGCGTTTTGTGTCAAGATAAATGGAACGCGCCAATTCATCTCTCCAAGTGCGGAGGTGCGCTGTGCTTAATGTTTCTTCTGAAGACTTCTTGTTGGGGAACAGGAAGTGAAGGTCGGGGTGCTCAAAATGCTTCATCATCTTGCAGGAGCGACATTCGCCACAGGGATTGCCATCGACAGGCGACTGACAGAGCAATGCCTCGGCAAAGGCGAGTGCCATGGGCAACTTTCCGCAACCTTCAGGCCCGCTAAAGAGTTGGGCATGCGGAACTCTCCCCGTTACGATTTGCCGACGGAGTCTTTCCTTAATGCCTTCTTGGGCTATGATGGAGGAGTAGAGCATGGGGGAAAATTAGAAATGAGATTGGAGAAATTAGAAATGAGAAACCATGCGGTTGGACTATAACGTTCCTGCATTTTTCTCCTTTCTCCTTTTTCCTTTCTCCTTTTAATAAATTTGTTTCGCAATTTCAGCAATTGAATCTACCGCCGAAACAGTGTAGAAATGCAGACTGGGGCAACCGTGAGCGAGGAGTTCTTTACACTGCGCCACGCTCCACTCAATACCCAACTGCTTCACCTGTTCGTCCGTAGTGCATTTCTGCGCTTCTCGGACAAGCGCTTCAGGAAGGTCGCAATGGAACACCTTGGGAACGACCTGCAACTGCGTCAATCTCGTGAGCGGTTTGATACCTGGGATGATGGGCACGTGGATACCCTCTTGACGGCATTTCTCTACGAAGCGGAAGTATGCCTGATTGTCATAAAAGAGTTGCGTTACGCCATATTCCGCACCGAGTTCCACCTTGCGCTTAAACCACGAGATGTCTGTCTGCAAGTTGGGCGCCTCCTCATGCTTTTCAGGGTAACATGCCACGCCATAGGAGAAATGTTTTCCAGGCACCTTGATGGGCGAACCGTCAATAAACGTGCCGTTGTTGAAAGCATTGATTTGCTCCTGCAACTCCGTAGTGTGCGCATAACCATCAGGTTCGGGTTGGAACATGGTATCCTCTTTCGCTTTATCACCTCGCAAAACGAGGAGGTTTTCAATACCCAAAAACTGAAGGTCGAGCAACATGTATTCAATCTGTTCCCTTGTGCAACCGCTACATACTACGTGAGGCACGACGGGAATATTGAAAGCATTTTTTATGGCAGCCGCAACGGCAACCGTTCCTGGACGACGGCGCATACGGTGGCGTTGCATGAGTCCGCCGCCCAAGTCTTTGTAAACAAACTCCGAGCGGTGGGTCGTGATGTTAATGTATTTCGGACTGAATTCTCGCAACTTTTCAATCGTCTGGCGCAGGTTTTCAAAACCCGTTCCTTTCAGCGGTGGCAACACCTCGAATGAAAAGGCGGGACCTTCTTTGTGGATGAGTTCCGTGATAGACATAGTTTCACGTTTGAAATTGATGGAATGGCGGATTTGAAGCACGTGTCACAAAGTCACGTTATCCAAGCGTCAAGGTCATTGTGCGACACACTGCCTCATTAAGGTACAAAAATACATTTTTCCTTTGAGACCTCCAACCTTTCTTGAGAATTATCGATTTAAAGGGGGTTGCAATAAAGAAATAAAGAACCCTATTACCCCGTAATTTAGTTATTGCGGATAGTGCCATTCGTGTCGAAAGAATGCTCTGTGTCGTTCCCTATTTAAGTGTCCTCAAAACAGAAATAGTTTTAAGGAAAACAAAAAGTATAATTCGAGCAACAATTAGAAACTTACGAACGACAATTTAAGACTTAGTTTGGGGAGATTTTGAGGTTAAGAAGTTCTGAGGGTAAATGGTTAACGGTAAATGGTTAACGGAGAACGGGGAGGCTGGAGCGGTGCTATCACTCCGCATGGTCTTTCACCTTTCACCTTTCATCGTTCCCACCCCGTTCACTTTTTCCCTTTTTCTTCCTCATCTATTTGCTTGGTATGAAAGAATAATCTACCTTTGTAAGCGTAAAAGTGAACTTTATGGCAGACTCTTTAAAATACCGATTGACGAGTGGCAAACCCTCGAAGGGGAGTTACTACGTTCGCAATGTGCTGAAGAAACTGGTGCCCTCGTGCTTCTATCGCATGAAGGCAAAACGCATGCTCAAGCAATTAGATAACCATCCCGATAAGGCATATATCCTTGACCGCGTGAATTATTACAACACGCTCACGGCGCCTTTCGAACTCCCCGCCGAAACTTGGCACGAGCGCAATGGGGGTATCTTTCATTTCCTTGACCGCGTTGACAAGTTTAAACTCTCTACCTTCCACTCGGCATATTATTTCGATTTCCGCGACGCCATTCGCTGGTTCCGCCCGTCGTGTCGCGCCGCCTACGTTCCAGGTGACGTTTACTTCACACCCAAAGCGCCTGCTTTTGTGAAGAGTCGCTTGTTGAGCGATACGAACCAGAATTCCGTAGTGCTCAAACTGGATAAGTGGCGCCACTTTATGTGGGTGAACGATTCCAAACCCTGGGCGGAGAAAATGGATAAGACCATCTTCCGCGGGAAAATCCGTTGGAGTCGCCAGCGTACGCAGTTCCTTGAAATGTATTTTAACCATCCTATGTGTGATTGTGGAGTCGTAGGAAATGAAGAAGTCAATCCCGAATGGAAGACTCCGAAGAAGACGATTCGTGAACACTTGGACTACAAATTTATTATGGCGCTCGAGGGTAACGACGTTGCTACGAACCTGAAGTGGGTAATGTCGTCAAATAGTCTTGCCGTAATGCCCCGCCCAACTTGTGAAACGTGGTTTATGGAAGGCAGATTGGTGCCTAACGTGCATTACGTAGAAATTAAGTCTGACCTCTCCGACCTTGAGGAACGCATGAATTATTACATCTCCCATCCCGATGAGGCCCAGCGTATTATTGATAATGCGCATGAGTTTGTGCGTCAGTTTATGAACGAAGAACGCGAACAACTCATCCAGTTCCTCGTGGCCGAAAAATACTTGCGCCTTTCGGGGCAACAACCTTTGTAAACGGTGAACGTTTAACGATTAACGTTTAAAGTTTAGCGATGAACGGGGAACGGTGAAGGGTTAACGTGGAACGTTTAACGATAAAAGTTTAACGAAGAACCGTCACGTGACGTAAGCACAGAGGGCAAACTTATTTGTAGTTTGCGAACCTTATTAACGAAAGAAGCAATGCCTCACGCCTCTGTGGGACATTGCTTCTTTTTATTTGCTGTGCGGAATGTAATAGGTTCACGAAAATCTGTCAGTAACAACCCACTACACAGCATGTTATGACTTATGGTTGTATTGTTATGAACACTAAAAAAGGAGAGGATTGAACCTCTCCTTTGTGCGCCTGATAGGACTCGAACCTACACATCTCGCGATACCAGATCCTAAGTCTGGCGCGTCTACCAATTTCGCCACAGGCGCTTACGAGGTGCAAAGTTACACTCTTTTTTTGAACTGCCAAACTTCGAGGGGATTTTTTGAGGGCGCGTAGGTGCATGCCTTGTGTTAGGGTGGGGAGGGAGTGTGGTTAAATTGGTGCTTTTTAGGATATTGACGTTTAGGGGTTTAGAAGAGGTGATACAGTTTGAGAGTTAGGAGATTCTTAAAGTAACATTGTGCGCGCTAAGTTACTAACTCGAACCACAATTTGAGGTTGAATTTTTCGTGTTACAGATGGGGGAGGGAAAAATATGCTTGTGTGATTGGGCGATAGGGATAAAAAATAAGGGAAGTGAGGGCGAATTTTCGGAGTTGGAGAGGGGTGAGTAGGAGATTTTTATTTAATTTTGTGGTAAATTAGAATAAGTCTTGTTATGAGCGACGAAACTAAAGACCTTCAAGAAGAGATTGAGGCAGTAGAAGATACGCAGACGGAAGCACATTCAAGTTATGTTCCTGCATCAGGAAATGGCGAAGATGTGCGCCATCAATTGACGGGCATGTACCAGAATTGGTTTCTGGACTATGCCTCTTATGTGATTCTTGAGCGTGCCGTCCCCCATTTGGGAGATGGCCTTAAACCTGTGCAACGCCGCATTCTTCATACGATGAAAAGAATGGACGATGGGCGTTACAACAAGGTGGCAAATATTGTGGGTGAAACGATGAAGTTTCACCCTCATGGTGATGCCTCTATTGCTGATGCGCTTGTTGGTCTTGGACAGAAGGACCTGTTAATCGATTGTCAGGGAAACTGGGGAAATATCCTCACGGGCGACGATGCAGCTGCGCCTCGTTATATTGAAGCGCGCCTTTCGAAATTTGCGCTCGACGTCATGTTCAACCCCAAGACTACGGAGTGGAAGTTGTCTTACGACGGACGTAACAAGGAACCCATCAGCCTTCCCGTGAAGTTTCCGCTCTTGCTTGCGCAGGGCGCGGAGGGTATTGCCGTGGGACTTTCGTCGAAGATTCTGCCCCATAACTTTGGAGAACTTTGCCAGGCAGCAATAAGTTACCTGAATGGTGAAGACTTTAAACTTTATCCTGACTTCCAAACGGGCGGACTTATAGACGTAAGTAAATATAACGATGGAGGACGTGGCGGTAGCGTACGAGTGCGCGCAAAAATAGAAAAGAGAGATAATAAAACTCTTGCCATAACTGAAATTCCTTACGGTAAAACTACGGGCACTGCACAGAAGCAGAGCGCCTTTATTGACAGTATCTTGAAGGCGGCTGAGAAGGGGAAGATTAAGGTACGCAAGGTGGAAGATATGACGGCTGCGAACGTCGAAATCTTAGTACATCTCGTTCCTGGAACTAGCTCTGACAAAACTATCGATGCCCTTTATGCATTTACTGATTGTGAAATCAGCATTTCGCCTAATTGCTGCGTAATTGACGATAAGACGCCCCGTTTTTTGAGTGTCAGCGATGTGCTGAAATCTTCGGTGGACAACACGAAGTATCTCTTGCAACGCGAACTTGAAATCCGCCGTGGCGAACTCTTAGAAAGTCTTCACTTCGCATCACTTGAACGCATCTTTATCGAAGAGCGCATCTATAAGGATAAAGCCTTTGAAAATGCGAAGTCAGTTGACGCCGCTTGTGAGCATATTGATGAGCGCCTTACGCCTTACTATCCGAAGTTGATTCGTGAGGTGACGAAGGATGATATTCTCCGTCTGCTCGAAATTAAAATGGCGCGCATCCTGAAGTTTAACAAGGACAAGGCCGATGAACTCATTGCCAAGATGAATGCCGAAATTGAGGGCATCAACCGTGACCTCAATAACATGACGGAAGTAACCTGCAACTGGTTCCGACTGATTCACGAAAAATATGCTGCGCAACATCCGCGCCGCACAGAGATACGCTCCTTCGACACTATTGAAGCCTCAAAGGTTATTGAGGCTAATGAAAAACTTTATATCAACCGCGCCGACGGATTTATTGGCACCAGCCTTAAGAAAGATGAATTTGTGAGCAACTGCTCAAACATTGACGACGTTATTATTTTCTATCGCGACGGAACGTATAAGGTGACGCGCGTTCAGGAAAAGGTGTTTGTGGGTGAAACGGCGCGTTCGAAGGCTGAGAAGAAAAAGGCGGAGATTATCCATATTGCCGTCTTCAAACGCAATGATACCCGCACGATTTACAACGTCGTTTACCGCGATGGTAAGGATGGGCAATACTTTATCAAACGCTTTAACGTCACAAGCATAACCCATGACCGCGAATACGACGTTACGACGGGCGCAGCGGGAAGTAAGGTGCTTTACTTTACGGCCAATCCCAATGGTGAGGCAGAAGTGATTAAGGTGACGCTTAAGCCGAATGGCAAACTCAAGAAGATTCTCTTCGATCGCGATTTCTCGGAAATTATGGTCAAGGGTAAGCAGTCGAGAGGCAATTTGCTTACGAAGAATGAGATTCATAAGATTACGCTCAAGTCGCAAGGTGGTAGCACATTGGGAGGTCGTCAAGTGTGGTTCGACCATGATGTGCAACGTTTGAATTACGACAATCGTGGGGAGTATTTGGGCGAGTTCCATAGCGATGATAGCATCCTCGTTGTGCTTACGAATGGGGAGTTTTATACTACGAATTTCGACGTCAACAATCACTACGAACAAAACATCTTGCGCATTGAGAAATTTGACGAACAAAAGGTGTGGACAGCCGTACTCTTTGACGCCGATCAGCAAGGTTTCCCCTACATAAAGCGCTTTACGATGGAGCGCACCTCAAGCAGTCGCCATCAATCCTTTGTTGGTGAAAACCCCAAGACGGAACTCCTCTTGGTGACTGACACTGTTTATCCCCGCATTCTCGTTACGCATGGCGGAGCAGACTCCTTCCGTGAACCCATCGAGATTGATGCCGAACAGTTTATCGGAGCAAAGAGTTTCAAGGCAAAGGGTAAGCGCATTACGACACTCGAAGTGGCCAGCGTTGAGGAATTAGAACCCACGCGCTTCCCAGCGCCGAAGGAGGAAGACGGACCTGCAGAAACGGATGTGCCCACTCCCGAAGAAGAAACTGATGAAAATCCCAATGACGTAAGAGATGAACTCATCGGGCAATTACATTTTGATTTAGAATAGTTAAGAGATGGTCGTAGTTTTTTCAGGTTGTCGCGTTCTTCAGTGCTTTGTCGGCAATACTATAAGGCGTTCCAACGTCTCAACCTCTACCTCCACTCTCATAACCTCATAACCTTATAACCTCTCAATGACTTCACTTCATATTATAACCCCAGTCAAGGATAGCATAGACTCAACGCTTGAGACGGTGCGTGCTATTAAGGCGTCGGCAATCAGTGTGCCTCACACATATACTATATATAATGACTTCTCAACCCCTGAAAACACCAAGCGTTTGGAAGCGGCGAGCAAGGAATTGGGATTCACGCTCGTGAATCTCAGTGATTTGACCACACATCCATCGCCCAATTATCTCTTGGTGCTTCAGCGCGTTCAGCAGGAGTGTATCGAGCGCGATGCCGCCATGCTTATTGTGGAGAGTGACGTTGTTGTGGCGCCCCACACGCTTCAAGGTCTTTACGATGGGGCTAAGAGTCATGAGAATTGCGCAATCGCGGCGAGTGTGACGGTAAATGATGCGGGCGAAATCAATTATCCTTACGAATATGCCAAGGGTAAGGAAAATCAAGTCGTTGAGGAGAAGAAGCACCTCAGTTTCTGTTGCTCGCTTCTCACTCCCGAATTCCTCCGTCGCTTTGATTTTCATGAATTAAACCCTGAGAAGAATTGGTTTGACGTAACCATTTCTCACAAAGCCTTGGAGATTGGCATGAAGAACTACCTCTTCACCAACCTACCCGTAATCCATCGCCCCCATCAGAGTCGCCCTTGGAAGCAGTTGAAGTACACGAATCCCCTGAAGTATTATTGGATTAAGTGGACCAAAGGTTTTGACAAGATTTAGTCAAATTAAGAGGTGTGCATTATGAAAAAAGTAGTTACAACCCCAGAGTTTGCCGACCAACACGACTTCATTGCTTCGCTTCCCGAACGCTTTGAGCGCGGGGAGGGGAAGATTGTTTACAATGGGCGTAACCAGTTGCGCGAATTTACGAACAACGGGGTGACCATGGTGGTTAAATCCTTTTGCCTCCCGAAGTTTATCAACCGCATTGCTTACGGATTCCTGCGCTCCTCAAAGGCGCAACGTTCTTGCGAATATGCCCAACTTTTGTTGAGTAAGGGCATTGCCACTCCCGCACCTATTGGTTACGTAACGGAACGTAAGGGCTTGCTCTTCGGACGTAGTTATTACGCTTCGGTGAAGTCGGATTACACGCATAACTTTTATGACGCCGTACAACCCGGAGTAGAGAATCGCGATAAGTTCCTCGTGGCTGTGGCTAAGACTACCGCCCAACTCCATGAGTGTGGTTTCCTTCACAAAGACTATTCCGCAGGCAACATTCTCCTGCGTGAACTCGAGGATGGCACAATTCGCGTTGAAATAATAGACCTCAACCGCATTCGTTTCCGCAAAATCAGTCTTGATGAAGGGTGCAAAAATTTTGAGCGCCTACCCATGAACGAAGATATTGTCAGCGTCATGGCGCCTCCTTATGCTGAGGCGCGCAAGTTAGATGCCCAGCAATGTCTGAGTGCCCTCAACACGTATAACACTTACAAAATATAACCCAAGGTTCTACCTCATGAACTACATTCTCAAAACGCTACGCGCTATAGCCGAAGTGCCCCGCTTCTTTTGCCGTCCGCGCCAACCTCGCCTTATCATGACGCTCCTCGTGAAAAACGAAGAGGCGATGATTGAGCGTAACTTGCAATTCCATAAGCAAATGGGGGTTGACGGATTTATTGTTACCGACAACAATTCATCGGACGGCACCATGCGCATCCTTGAGAAGTACAAGCAGAAGGGATGGATTCTTGAAATCATCGAAGAGAAGGCCACGGGTTACGAACAGAAGCGCTGGGTGGACCGAATGGTGGAGAAGGCTAAGCGTCTTTACAAGGCCGACTGGATTATTAATGCCGACGCCGACGAATTTTGGTATGCCCGTTCGGGGAGTTTGAAGAACGAACTCTCGGCAACTCGTGCCAATGTCGTACGCTGTCCGTGGCAAAACATGTTTCCTGAAGACGGACTCCCCTTTTGGAAATGGACGCACCACGTTTGCCCCGTGCCTGATTACACTCCCTACGACCTTTCTCCCTATGCCATTTACGAGCGTCGGAATAAGAAAGTGGCACATCGCGCCGACGGCTACATACAAATATCTATGGGCAACCACAAAGTGGCTATGTTCCCCCGCCGAACGATATGGAGTGAGGACATTGTGATTTACCACTTCACCATTCGCGGACGCCAACAATTTATAGACAAGATGGTGCAAGGCGGTCGTGAACTCGAGAAACACGAAGGCAAACACGGCGGACGCCATTGGCGCTACTTCTACGACCTTTACAAACAAGGAAAATTAGAAGCGGAATACGAACGCGTCATTGGCTTAAATTCCTACGACAAACTCTGTCGTGATGGTTACATCAAGCCCTGTGCTCCCTTAGAACAAATTCAACAAGACTTTTCTCCATGCGATTGATAAAAATGATTGGCGGATTGGGCAATCAGATGTTCATTTACGCCTTTTACCTTCAAATGCGCAAGCGCTTTCCTGGCACACGCATCGACCTTTCCGACATGCGCCACTATCATGCGCATAATGGCTACGAATTAGACCGAGTGTTTGGCATTTCTGACCGTGAGTTTTGCATCGCAAAGCCCTTGAAGAAGGTGCTTGAATTCCTTTTCTTCAAAGTCATTTTGGAGCGCAAGCAAAACCTTGAGACGATGGAGGCATTCACGAAGTCTTACGCTTACCCCTTCCTCTATTTCAAGGGGTTCTATCAGTCGGAGCGCTTCTTTAAGGAGGTGGAGGGCGAAGTGCGTCAGGCATTTGCCTTCGACCTCAATAAGGCAAATGCCGAGAGTCAGACTCTTGCTCAACAAATTCAGGAAAATCCCCACGCCGTTTCCCTTCACGTGCGCCGAGGTGACTATATGGAACCCAAGTTCTACAAACGCTACGGCACAGTGTGCTCACAGGCTTACTTCCAACGTGCCGTAGAAATGATGCTTGCTCAAGTGCCACAGGCGCATTTTTACATCTTCTCAGATGATGTAGAGTGGGTGCAACAAAACTTACGCTTACCCCGTGCTACGGTTGTTTCCTGCAACCGCGGAGCAGACTCCTGGCAGGACATGATGCTCATGAGCCTCTGCCGTCACAACATCATTTGCAACAGCACTTTCTCATGGTGGGGCGCATGGCTTAATGCCAACCCCGAGAAGCGCGTAATTGCTCCTTCGCGTTGGTTGGCGGACGTAGATATGCCCTACATCATTCCCGAAACGTGGATAAAGGTTTAAAGACAACCTTTTTACGTCGCCTCTAATTTAGTTTCAGACTTCACTGACTTTTACCCCCAGAACAAAGCCTAACTTAGGCGAAATTAAGAGTGACTTAAACGTAATTTAGTTACTTATAGTTTTTCCTAAAAGTGCTTTTGTTTTTCGTGTGTCGAAAATGCGTGTGGACATCACTCATTTTCCTCCGCTTCAAGGGGTAATTGTAGTTTCACTTATTGTATTCTTCCCTGCTATGACAAAAACAGCACTGCTTGTCATTTACAACCACCGTTTTGACAAGAACATTCCCCGCATTGACAAACTCTATGAAGGTCGCTTCAGCGATGTTTATCATATCGTTCCCTTCTACGACGGCACGCAGAAGAATGTCATTCCCGTTTATGACTCCTCTTTCCAGTTTCAAGGTTATATCAGTCAGGCCTATGCCCAATTGCGCGACAAGGGATATACGCATTATTTTGTCGTAGCCGATGATATGATTATCAATCCCGCTCTTGATGAAAACAATTACCTCGAGCGCATCGGATTGGGTGAGCACGATTGCTTCCTGGATTACATCCTTGTGCTTCAGGAACTCAAAGAGGCGTGGCGCCAAACCGAGGCGATGGCCTACAAAGTGAATCTTCGTGGGGTGGAAGTTGAGAAGGTGCTCCCAAGTAGGGAAGCGGCCGAAGCGCGTTTCGCACACTACGGACTCCCTACGGGTCCCATCCCCGTACGTCCGATGTTCGACCGTCGCCTGCGCTTTATCCTCAAGTATATGCAAAACATCAAGCGCCGTAACCTTGACTATCCCCTCCTTGGCGGTTATTGCGACATCCTTGTGCTTACCGCTGACATGATGGATAAATTCTGCCTTTATTGCGGAGCCTTTGCGGCAACGCGCCTCTTTGCAGAATTTGCCATTCCTACGGCCATGATTCTTGCTTCCGATAATGTAAAGACAAGTAAGGACACCCTGCTGGGCGGTACGGCACTTTGGAGCAAGGAAGATAAAGCCTTTCTTGAGGCTTACAATGGAAGTCTGCAAGCGCTTATTGACGATTTCCCCGCTGACAAACTGTTTTTTCACCCCATCAAACTTTCACAATGGAAATAAAGCAACGCATAGCCGTCATAGGTGGCGGAGTTTCGGGCTTAAGTGTCGCTCGCATTTTGGGCGCTCAGCATGACGTGACCGTCTTTGAGGCCGATGCGCGCCCCGGAGGCATGATCAAGTGCGACCTTGTTGAAGGCAACCTTTTTCATCGCACAGGCGGACACGTCTTTAACACCAAGCGCACGGACGTAGCCCGTTGGTTTTGGGCGCGCTTCAATCGCGAGGCGGAGTTTACCAAGGCCCTGCGCCAATCCGTGATTTCCCTTGACGGCAGTTTGGAAGTGCCTTACCCCATTGAGAACAACGTTTATCGCCTTCCCGCCGAGGTGCAACAATCCTGCATTGCCGACTTCCTCCGTATGGCTCGCGAGGGCTATGGAGCGCCTGAAAACTTTGCCGACTTCTTGCGCCTCCGGTTTGGTGACACGCTCTATCGCCTCTATTTCAAGCCCTATAATGATAAAGTGTGGCGTCGCGACTTGCGTCAGATTCCCCTTTCGTGGTTAGACGGAAAGTTGCCCATGCCCACCGTCTCCGAAATCCTCGCTGCCAATTTCTCGCGCGCCGAAGAGCGCCAGTTCGTTCACAGTTCCTTCTTCTATCCCCTCAGTGGCGGTTCGCAATTCATAGCAGAGCGCTTGGCTGAGGGGTTAGACATGCGTTACAACGCCCGAGTGGAGCGCCTGGAGCGCACTGAGACAGGGTGGCATGTTGAGGGGCAACATTTTGACGCCGTTATCTTCTGCGGAAACCTGAAGCAGTTGCCCGCCCTCGCGAGTGACATTCTTGCTGACGCTGAAGTGCAGGGCATCAGCGCCCTTGAGGCACATGGCACAACGGCCGTCTTCTGCGAGATAGAGCGGAACAATCACAGCTGGATATACCTCCCCGACGCGCGCCACGAATCCCATCGCATCATCTGCACAGGCAATTTCTCGCCCGCGAATAACGCCCCCGAGCGCTTCACCGCCACCATCGAGTTTACGGACGCCGTGAGCCGTGAGGAGATTGCGGAAAACCTTCAGCGCATTCCCTACCGCCCGCGCTACCTTGCCCATCATTACGAACCCTTCACCTATCCCGTGCAAGCGCCGGGCACACGCCAACTCGTGGCCGACCTCAAGCGTCGACTCGAACCCCAGGGGCTCTACCTGCTTGGGCGATTCGCCGAATGGGAATACTACAATATGGACGTAGCCAGCGAATTCCTGGAGATGGCCGCCCGTTTGGTGCATATCAAGTCGGTAATGCTGTTGCCTCGCTATGAGGAGGAAA
>CALFGU010000075.1 GCA_937877685.1 uncultured Prevotella sp. | reverse complement strand
CCCTCTTCCTTCAAGCACATAGCCAAGTGTAGGCGGTTGCGTTCACCACCCGAGAGCACACCGCAAAGTTTTTCTTGGTCGGCACCCGAGAAGTTGAAGCGACTGAGGTAAGCACGAGCGTTAATTTCTCTGCCACCCATACGCATGAGTTCCGAACCGCCACTAATTACTTCGTACACCGACTTTGCGGGGTCGATATCCTTATGTTGCTGATCGACGTATGAAAGTTTCACCGTTTCGCCCACTTCAAAGGTTCCGGCATCCGCCTTTTCGAGTTCCATAATGAGGCGGAAGAGTGTCGTCTTACCAGCTCCGTTAGGACCAATCACACCAATAATACCGTTGGGCGGGAGCATGAAGTTGAGGTCGTTGAACAACTGCTTTGTGCCAAAAGCCTTGGCAACGTGTTGCGCTTCAATAACCTTGTTGCCCAAACGAGGACCATTAGGAATAAAGATTTCGAGTTTCTGTTCCTTTTCTTTCTGGTCTTCACCAAGGAGTTTATCGTAAGAGTTCAAACGTGCCTTACCCTTTGCCTGACGTGCCTTGGGCGCCATGCGCACCCATTCCAATTCGCGTTCCAAAGTCTTGCGGCGCTTGCTTGCCACCTTTTCTTCCATCTCCATACGCTTAGACTTCTGCTCCAACCATGAAGAGTAGTTGCCCTTCCAGGGTATGCCTTCACCACGGTCGAGTTCGAGAATCCACCCTGCCACATCGTCCAAGAAGTAGCGGTCGTGGGTAACGGCAATTACCGTACCCTCGTACTGGTTCAAGTGTTGTTCAAGCCAGTCAATGCTTTCCGCGTCCAAGTGGTTGGTAGGTTCGTCAAGAAGCAACACGTCGGGCTTCTGAAGCAAGAGACGGCAGAGTGCCACACGGCGACGCTCACCACCCGAAAGGTTTTCGGCAGTGCGGTCTGACTCAGGACAACGAAGGGCTGCCATTGCGCGTTCGAGGCGACTGTCCAAGTTCCACGCATCTGTAGCATCGATAATATCCTGAAGTTCTCCCTGACGAGTGAAAAGTTCATTCATCTTATCCTCGTCCTCGTAGTATTCGGGGAGTCCGAACTTCTGGTTGATTTCTTCGTATTCCGCAAGAGCGTCAACAATGTGCTGCACACCTTCCTGCACAATTTCCTTCACCGTCTTCTTATCATCCAACTGAGGCTCCTGGGGAAGATAACCCACAGAGTAACCGGGAGAGAAAACTACCTCACCCTGATAATCATTATCCAACCCTGCAATAATCTTCATCAGTGTAGATTTACCCGCACCGTTTAAACCGATGATACCAATCTTAGCGCCGTAGAAGAAACTGAGATAAATGTCCTTAAGAATCGTCTTGTTCGTCTGCTTGATGGTCTTTGTCAAGCCCACCATGGAGAAAATAATTTTCTTGTCGTCAACTGTTGCCATGTTTATTGTGTATAATTTATAATATCAATGATTTGTTTTTGTTTTGAGAACACGAGACTTATTTTTTGAGAACACGAATTTCACGAATCACACGAACTATCAATCACCATCTAAAAGATGTTTTTTGCTCATCGCTATCGAATCTCACGAATGACCGTTCGGGTGGAAGGACTTTTTCTTACAACACCTTACGTTCTACTTGTAGTCCATTAGAGTTCCCAAAAATTGATAAGTAATCCTAATCTGCATTGAGTTGCTTTCAGATAATTATAGAGTTGAGCACGATGTGAAGCGTCTATAGTGGAGACAGCTTTAAGTTCTATGATTATTCCGTCATAACAGAAGAAATCAGGTTTGTAAGTCTGCTTAAGTTCTACCCCAGCATAGAAAATACGCACTTCTTTTTCCGCCTCAAAAGGAATACCTTCATGCTTAAATTCAATAGCCAAAGCCTCTTGATAAACAGACTCAAGGAAACCACAACCCAACGCATTATAGACATTCATCGCAGCTCCCACTATCTTATAACTTTCATCCTTAAACAAGATTTCCATACTCCGATATTTTTAAGAACGATGCGACACCCCGCAAGGATTCGTGTTATTCGAATGCGATTAGCAAATACACGCCACACGTAGATTCGTGTTATTCGTGAAATTCGTGTTCTCCCCAATAACCACCACACAAATGAAATTCGTGTTCTCTAAAAGATTCACCCCGCAAAGATTCGTGTTCTTCCCAATAACCACCTCCACAAGTAAAATTCGTGTCTCGCCCAAATCCATTATAGTGGCAAAGTTAACAATTAGTTGTGAGACTCCAACAAATCCTCACTCCATTCCTACAAAAATACTCTAAATTCATACTCTACTTTTCATTTTTATTACATAAATACACATCATTTTTTCGTTCAGTAAAAAAAAAAAGTCATGGACTGAAAAAATAATTTATTCCTTTTTGTAGAAAAAACGAAAATCTGTACTTTTGCGCCAAGAAAAATCTCTCTATTTTTATCAAGAGCCTTATGAAACAAGACATGATTGTCATTCTTGACTTGGGTAGCCACGAAAATACAGTGGTAGCCCGCGCAATTCGCGCACTCGGTGTGTACAGCGAAATTTATCCCCACGACATTACTGCAGCTGAACTCAAGGCGTTGCCAAACGTTAAGGGTATCATCATTAATGGAGGTCCTAACAACGTTATTGACGGTGTAGAAATCGACGTTCTTCCTGAAATTTACGAAGCAGGTTTCCCCGTTATCGCTGCAGGACATGCAAAAGCAACTTGTGCTGTAAACCTTCCCCAATTTGAAAATGACGAAGATGCTATCAAGGCAGCTGTGAAGTCTTTCGTGTTTGACACTTGTAAGGCTGAAGCAAACTGGAACATGAAGAACTTCGTTGCCGACCAGGTGGAACTCATCCGCCGTCAGGTTGGTGATAAGAAGGTGCTCCTCGCTCTTTCTGGTGGTGTGGATAGTTCTGTAGTTGCAGCCCTCCTTCTCAAGGCTATTGGTGAAAACCTCGTTTGCGTACACGTGAACCACGGTCTTATGCGTAAGGGCGAGTCTGAAGACGTTGTAGAAGTATTCCGCAACCAGCTCTGCGCTAACCTTGTTTATGTTGATGCTACAGAACGCTTCCTCACAAAGCTTGAAAACGTAGCAGACCCCGAACAGAAGCGTAAGATTATCGGTGGTGAATTCATCCGTGTATTTGAAGAAGAAGCACGCAAGCTCGAAGGTATCGACTTCCTCGGTCAGGGTACTATCTATCCCGACATTGTGGAAAGTGGAACGAAGACTGCGAAGTGCGTAAAGAGTCACCACAACGTGGGTGGTCTTCCTGAAGACCTCCAGTTCGAACTCGTAGAACCCATCAAGCAACTCTTCAAGGACGAAGTACGCGCTTGCGGTCTCGAACTCGGTTTGCCCTACGAAATGGTTTACCGTCAACCCTTCCCCGGTCCCGGTCTCGGCGTTCGTTGTCTCGGTGCTATCACACGTGACCGCCTCGAAGCAGTACGTGAAAGTGATGCTATCCTCCGCGAAGAATTTGCAAAGGCAGGTCTTGACAAGAAGGTTTGGCAGTACTTCACACTCGTACCCGACTTCAAGTCAGTAGGTGTACGCGACAACGCTCGTTCATACGACTGGCCCGTAATCATTCGCGCCGTGAACACTATCGACGCCATGACAGCTTCTATCGAGCACATCGATTGGGCAATCCTCGACAAGATTACCAACCGCATTCTCAAGGAAGTGCCTAACGTAAACCGCGTATGTTACGACCTTTCTCCGAAACCCAATGCTACTATTGAGTGGGAATAATAAAATATCCTCATAAAGTATAAAATCATAGCCTCAACCCAAGTAAAGGTTGAGGCTATTTTTTATCCCTTGAATCATCTGGAATATACCTATATTATAAATGAAGAGTTCCCCGACTGAATATAAAATACGTTAAGTAAAAACATTTTGACAGACTGTTGTGTGATACTACTTTACGGTGCACCTACTTCGAGCCATTACGATATTTCTTATACGCGCAACAATAAGTATCTTTCGAGCGCGTAAGTTACTCTTTAGGCGCAGAATTTAAGGTTTAATTTGTTTGCCCCGTATTTTGGGTACTACTCTCTACGTAAGTCGGGGATTTTTTATTTTCTAAAACAAGACACTATTAAAAAATAATTGCTACCTTTGCCACGTATGCGACATAATTCGCATGCAAGACATATAGATAAATAGCTCAATCGCCTCTGAATCACCACCTCGGAATTTGAACGAGCCACACAAACTTACAAAAGTTGAGAGTGTACGCTAACGCGTAGACTTCTCTCATATTTTGTAATGGTTTGTGGTGAACCAAGAGGCGTATGACGGGAGTCTGCGCTTTTTTGTAGTTAAGCGTAGAGTCAAAAAGCAACACACTTTATGTTTAACTAATATTTTTTTACTATGAAAAAAATGTTTTGCATGATGCTTACGATTGCATCATTTGTTGGTTTCACTTCTTGTTCAAGCGACGACAAAGAAGACGTTATTCTAAATTTGCCCATTAGCAAGAGTATGAAAGTTGGGGATGTATACGACATGCAGTACAAAAGCAATTGGGCATCTAACAACACCTTTGTTGCTTCTGTTGACAACAACGGAGTCGTTACTGCCAACCGAGTTGGTACAGCTAATATATACTCAGATGTGCATCGTTGCCAAGTCACGGTTTCTGCTAATGTTACTTTGTACAATGAACCTATTACAGAATGGGGTATTACACAAAGTTATTTAATTAGCAAAAGAGGAACCCCCTATTCAAGTACTAGTAGCGCAGTGGCTTATGATCTTAACAGCGATATTACGCCTTTTGAAATGTATTCTTTTGAAAACAACAAACTTACAGCAGCTATAGTTCTTGTGAATACAAATTACACAGAGGACATGCTCGAACATTTGAGCGAACGATTTAAACCTGTATATGTTGATTCAGAAGACCTTACTGCGTTATTTATCAATGCTGAAAGTTTAGACGAAGCAAAGACTACGATAGTAACTACACTATACAACACTAAATATTGGGCAGTTATGTACATGCTTAATGATGAATCTTCTAAAGCAAGATCAACTCAGGCAGATAAAATTAAGGAGTTAAAATTGGAACTTGAAAAAATTAAGTTGTAAGAATAACATCACTCTTACACAACAAAAAATAGATACTACAATGCTAAATGTGTTACATGCATTTGTCTCAAATTCTTGCCTTATTTTCTAGCAATAACACGCCTGCTCAAATTTAAGGCATTTGCATTTCGCTCAAAATTGTATTATCTTTGCAATGCAGAGAAGGAGGTTTTATCGTACGCGGTAAAACCTCCTTTTAATTGGTGTGGCACATGGAGAATTGCCCTACTCTTTTTTTTGACGCACAAGCCTATCCTAATGGAAATTACATTACTCTTAGTGAAAATTATAAGTAACTTAGTGAGAACTATAAGTAACTTAATAATTACTACAAGTAATTTATCTTTTCGGGAGCGAGACACAACGTCTTTTCATACTAAATCCCGTAAAACACATAGATAAAATTAAAATTATTCTTACTTTTGTCACGAAATTTGCAACATAAAGACATAAAATTTACAAACTCATAAAAACTTCATACTACTATGACTATTAAACCTCTTGCAGACCGCGTGGTGATTAAGCCCGCTCCTGCTGAAACAAAGACAGTCGGTGGTCTCATCATCCCCGACACAGCTAAGGAAAAACCTCTTTACGGCACAGTTCTCGCTGTGGGCAACGGCACTAAGGACGAAGAAATGGTGCTTAAGGAAGGTGACGTGGTGCTCTACGGTAAGTATGCCGGCACAGAAATTGACATCGACGGCGAAAAGTTGCTCATCATGCGCCAGAGCGATGTTCTTGCAGTAACTGTTGACTAAAGTACAGATAACAGATAACAGAGTACAACTCCGTGCGGAACTTTATGTACTCTATATACCGGATGGTAGTTGTACTCTGTACTCTGTAAGTTGAACTCTAAATAAAAACTTATGGCAAAAGAAATTAAATATGACGTTGACGCACGCGACTTGTTGCGTCAAGGTGCTGATGCACTTGCGAATGCAGTAAAGGTAACGCTCGGTCCTAAGGGCAGAAACGTTGTTATTGATAAGAAGTTTGGCGCTCCCCGTATTACGAAGGACGGTGTGTCGGTAGCCAAGGAAATTGAACTCGAAGACAGCTTCATGAATGCTGGTGCACAACTCGTAAAGAGTGTGGCAAGCAAGACGGGTGATGATGCCGGCGACGGTACTACTACTGCAACGGTGCTCACACAAGCCATCCTCAACGAAGGTCTTAAGAACCTCGCCGCTGGCGCTAATCCCCTAGACCTCAAGCGCGGTATTGACAAGGCGGTGAAGAAGGTGGTTGAAAGCCTTAAGGAACAGGCGGAAATGGTGGAAGAATCTTACGACAAGATTGAGCAGGTGGCTACGATCTCTGCGAACAACGATGCCGAAATCGGTAAACTTATTGCAGACGGTATGCGTGCCGTGACCGTAAACGGTGTGATTACAATTGAAGATGCCAAGGGTCGCGACACCGTGTTGAAGACTGTTGAAGGTATGCAGTTTGACCGCGGTTATCTTTCTCCCTACTTCATGACCGACACGGAGAAGATGAACTGCGAAATGGAGCGTCCACTCATCCTTATCTACGATAAGAAGATTTCCAACCTCCAGGAGTTCCTCCCCATCCTCGACCCCGCAGTGAAGACAGGTCGCCCCTTGCTCATCATTGCTGAAGACGTAGAAAGCGAAGCGCTCACAACGCTCGTTGTCAACCGCCTCCGCACACAACTCAAGATTTGCGCAGTGAAGGCTCCCGGTTTTGGCGACCGTCGTAAGGCAATGCTTGAAGATATTGCTACGCTCACGGGCGGTATCGTGATTAGCGAAGAAAAGGGTATCAAGCTTGAACAGGCGACTCTCGAAATGCTGGGTTCGGCAGAGAAGGTAAACGTAACGAAGGACAATACCACTATCGTTAATGGTGCTGGCGACAAGCAGGCTATTGCTGACCGCATTCACCAAATCAAGGTGGAAATCGCCAACTCTACTTCTGACTACGATAAGGAAAAACTTCAGGAACGCCAAGCAAAACTCGCAGGTGGCGTGTGCGTACTTCAGGTAGGTGCTGCTTCTGAAACCGAACAGAAGGAAAAGAAGGACCGTTGCGACGACGCACTTTGCGCAACGCGTGCAGCGATTGAAGAAGGTATCGTTACGGGTGGCGGTGTTGCCTTTATCCGTGCGCAAGCAGCGCTCGAGGGCATGACGGGCGACAATGCCGACGAAACTACGGGTATTGCTATCATTCGTCGCGCCATCGAAGAACCCCTCCGTCAGATTTGTAAGAACGCAGGTGTTGAGGGTGCTGTAATTGTAAACAAGGTGCGTGAAGGCGAGGGCAACTTCGGTTACAATGCGAAGAACGACACCTTCTGCGACCTCCGTGCTGCCGGCGTAGTTGACCCCGCAAAGGTAACACGCGTAGCGCTTGAAAACGCCGCTTCTGTAGCAGGTATGTTCCTCACTACAGAATGCGTCATCTGCGACAAGAAGCGCAGAGCGATGTGGTGCGGCAACGCGATGACGCTCACGCAGAGAGTATTGGATAAAATTTTAACAACTAAATAAGATGGCTTTCACAAAGATAGACCACTACGAAAAAGAGTATCTAGATACTCACCACGACAGCGCCCTGAATGTAACACAAG
>CALFGU010000074.1 GCA_937877685.1 uncultured Prevotella sp. | reverse complement strand
CCTCACACGCCGCCCCGACCTCGTTCTCGGAGGCATTAACCACGGCGACAATTCTGCCGTCAATGCCCACTATTCCGGCACGATGGGCGTGTGTTACGAAGGCGCCATGGCGGGATTTCCTGCCGTAGCATTCTCGCTTGACAACCACAGTTCGGAAGCCGACTTCACCCCGCTCCGTCCTTACCTCGTAGACATCACTTTGAAGGTGCTCAAGGAGGGACTCCCCGCCTTCTCATGCTTGAACGTAAACTTCCCCAACGCTTCTGAATTTAAGGGTATTAAAGTTGGCCGCATGGGCATCAGTCGCTGGGTAAAGGAAACCCACAAGTGCTTCCACCCCACCACCAACCAACCCTATTTGTGGCTCGTGGGTTACCGCGAAAACCTTGAACCCGAGGCTACAGACACCGACATCTGGGCGCTCGAGAACGGCTACGTTGCCGTAACTCCCGTCACGCTTGATGTCACGGACTACAAGTTGCTGGAAAGTTTGAGTTTTTAGTAAACAAGTTTACAGGTGCGAGTTGACGAGATGGATTTCGGGATAGACAAAAAGCATCCCGCTTTCATCTTTACTCTTTTATCTTTACTCTTTCATGAAATATTTTCTCATCGTAGGCGAAGCCAGTGGCGACCTCCATGCCGCCCACCTCATGCAAGCCTTAAAAAATAACGACCCTCAAGCGGAGTTCCGCTACTACGGTGGCGACGAGATGCAGCGCGTGGGTGGCACGCTTTTATGCCACTACAAGCACCTTGCCTATATGGGTTTTATCCCCGTCCTGCTCCACCTGCGCACCATACTCAAAGGCATGGCGCGCTGTAAGGAGGAGATTTCCGCATGGCGCCCCGATTGCGTCATCCTCGTGGACTACCCAGGCTTTAACCTCAAGATTGCGAAGTTCGTCAAGGCGCAAAACATTTGCCCCGTCTATTATTACATCTCGCCCAAGATTTGGGCGTGGAAGGAGCACCGCGTGAAGGCGCTCAAGGCGTTTGTCGATAAACTCTACATCATCTTCCCCTTCGAGAAGGAGTATTTTCGTTCAAAGGGCATAGAGCCTCACTTTGAGGGTAACCCCTTGATGGACGCCATTGCCGAGCGATGTGCCGCTGCACCCGAGGAGGAGGTTTTCCGCAAGGAGAACGGCCTCGACGAGCGACCTATCGTGGCTCTGCTGGCAGGTAGCCGCGTGAGTGAGAT
>CALFGU010000073.1 GCA_937877685.1 uncultured Prevotella sp. | reverse complement strand
CGTAACCCGCGAAGAGATAGAGATGTTCTTAACTGCCGAAGGGCAAGCATTTCAAACGGACACTACGAATGCCCAAACGATTTATAAGCGCAACAAGATTCGACACGAACTTTTGCCACTCTTACGTGAGTTGAATCCTTCGATAGAGAACACTCTTTCGGAAACAATGAAGCGCCTGAAAGAGGTGGAAGCAATTCTTGCAGAAAAGACTAAAAGGGACGCAACTGACCGTCTGTCGCTTGCAGAACTACAAGCGTCATCCGCACCTCAAACCCTCGTGTTCGATTTTCTTTTCCCCTATGGTTTTACTTCCGCACAATGCCGACAAATTGCCTCTGTATGTTCCGAAAGAGTAGGGGCGGTGTATGAATCTGCCGAATATCTGTGTGTGAGAGACCGAAAGGAACTCCTCATAGGTAAACGCCCGCTATTTATAGAACGCTTTGAAATTCCCCTAAGTGAAGGAGACGTCACACTTCCTAACGGAGCAATGCTCAAGATTCGCAAGTGTAAAAGAACTGAGCTCACTGAAATTCCCAAGTCGCACCAAACGGCTTGTCTTGACCTTGCAAAAATCACGCTTCCTCTTTTCGTGCGCTCCCCACAAGAAGGCGACCGCTTTGCTCCTTACGGAATGAAGGGCACACAACTCCTTTCCGATTACCTTACGAACCGAAAGCGCAATAGGTTAGAGAAACTTGCCACCCTCCTTCTTTGTGATGCTCAAGGAATACTTTGGGTGGTAAATGAGCGGGTAGATAGGCGTGCTATAATAAGAGAAGCATCGCAAGATGTGCTTCTCTTAGAATGGATTCCTAAAAATGTAAAAACCTAAACGAGACTTATTCCGCGGAATAAGTCTCGTTTAGGTTAATGAGAGAGAAAATTATTCTTCTACTTCCTCATTTTCTGCTCCTTCATTATTATTAGTAAGATCGGAAATTCCGTTGGTCAATTTCATGGTTGCTTCCATGGCGTTAGATGCTGACTCAAGACTCTTTTCGAGATAAACTTCTGCAAGTGCAATAGGTGCAGCGAATGCGAGAACGTTAATAATGATAGCTACGATAGCGCCTCGTTGTTTCTTGACACAACCAATGATTGCAAAGATTAATCCTATAAAACCGAGGACATAACCTAACCATGAAACGAAAAGGAACCATCCGCTAAGCAAGGGAAGAAGTGCGAAGAGAATACCGATAACTCCTAAAACAATACCAGTTTTGGTGATGAGGTTTGATTGGTTTTGTGTGCTCATAATCAGTATTAATTTATTTAATTGTTTATGTGTGTTTAATAGACTTAGTTGTTTGTGGGAAAACTAGACTCGCTTTTGTTTTTCTTTTAATTAGAACAATGCCTTCATCAAACCTCCTGTTGTCTCTGCTGTTGCTTTAGTCATGTCAAGCATAATCTTTTCATAACGAGAATGTTGACTACGAGAAAGTTCTTCAACTTTGATTCCATTTAACTCTTCTTGCATTTTTGTTTGCAAATCCATAACGTCAATCATTCCGTATTCTTTACCCAACTTGCTTGTCATTTCGTTCAACTTTTTAGCGTCCTTTTCAAGTTTGTCAAGAATCTTGTCATACTTAGGATTTGCTGTTTCTTCTTCAACTTCCGCTTCAACATCCGCTTCCGCTTCTTCAATTTCCCCTGTTTCTTCTTCAGTAGTTGTTGATTCTGTGATTTGCTCTTCTGTTACAGAAGTTGTTTCTTCAGTGTTGCTCTTAGGTTCAGAACCGCAAGACGCCAATGTAAACATAGTTGCCAAGACTGCAACTTTAAAACTAATTTTTTTCATGTGTGTGATATTTTAAGTTTAACTTAGTGTCTGATGTTTCGCAGTGCAAAAGTCTGTCGTGTATTATTGTGTTGCACTGCAAAGGTAATGTCTTTTATAGATTGTTAACAAACGTTTTTTTTGTCTTTTGTTGTCTTTGTGTTAATTAGAAGGAAAGACAGGTTTGAGGGACGAAGTGTTTAAAAGTTTTAAGACTCTATGATCACTATATATAATAATGAGTGACCATTCTCGTAGAACAAACGGAAATGGTCACTCTTTGTGTTGGGGGTGTTACTATATCTTTATGGTCAGGATGCCGTTGAGGTCGGTGAGATAGTTGCTACTTCTGTTTTCACTCTTGTTCTGCCACGTCGGTGTGCTTCCTCCGCTCGCACCAATGTAGATTTTGTTGGCGCCATAGTTTTGGTTGATAGCGTCAATGGCTTTCATGAGTTCCCTTCTCTCAGGGCGGTTGGGGATATTGTCAAAAAGGAATTGCTGTACGTATTCCGTCTGTGAAATTTCGCTGAGGATGACGCCTGATTTCTTGTAATGAAATCCCTCTTTGTAGATTTGTTGAAGGGCGGTTACTGCGGCATTGACGATTTCTAAAGTGTCGGAGGTGGGGACGGGAAGGAGTTGCGTGTAGGTCTCAGAATGTTGCGGCAAATCGTTGCGGAATCGGTTGGTGGTGACAAACACCGTCACGGCTTTCGCAAAGGAATGTTGACCTCTGAGTTTGTTGGCGCAACTGGAGGCAAAGGTGATGACGGAAGATTTTAAAGCGTCAAAGGATGTGACCATCTCCCCGAAGCTACGACTGGTGCAGATGCTCTGTTTTTGCGGTTTTTCTTGCGTGTCAATACAGGGAATGCCGTTCAGTTCTCTCCACGTTTGCACCACGGGCAGGTTGAACCGCCGCTTCACCCACTCTTCCGTTTTGTCGGCAAAATCGATTGTGGTGAAGACTCCGTAGTCGTTGAGTTTTTGAAGCGTTTGGCGTCCGATGCCCCACACGTCAGCAAGTTCAAAAAGCGTGAGCGCCTTCCGGCGCTTCTCTTCGTTGTCAATAAGGCAGACGGAGCGATAACCCTTGTACTTCTTTGCAAATTTACTACCCACTTTTGCAAGCGTTTTGCTTGGAGCAATGCCTACGCTAACCGGAATGTCGGTGAAGAGTGCAATGCGATGCACGATGTCTCGCATATAGTCCTCAATATCGCCCATCTTTTCATACCCGTCTAAATAACAGAAACTTTCATCAATGCTATAGTTCTCTACGCGTTGAACTGCGTTTCTGAGGATATTCGTGATGCGTTTTGACATAGCCGCGTAGAGCGTCATGTTGGTAGAAAAAATCTTGACGTCATTTCGGCGGATGACATCCTTTACCTTAAACACAGGGTCACCGCGTTTCAGTCCCAACGCTTTGGCTTCTTGGGTGAGGGCAACGATAATGCCGTCGTTCGAACCCGCAACGCATACGGGCTTGTTCCGTAGCCCTGCGCAAAAGACGCGTTCTACGGAACAGAAGAAGTTATTGCAATCAATCAGTGCTACCATCGCGGTTTGTGAATAACATAAGTAACGACTCCCCACACACTAAATTCGTCGCCATCTTCAATCTTAATCCTGGGGTAGTCAGGGTTAGCCGGCACCAACCACAGGCCCTCGCCGTCCTTGATGACATGTTTTACGGTATATTCCCCATTGAGTTCGCACATGGCGGCTTGTCGCTCCGAGGGCGAGCGATTGCTTTTATCGACAATCAAAATGTCGCCGTCATAGATGCCCGCCTCAATCATCGAATTGCCGGACACGCGAATCAAATAGGACGCGTCTGGGTTGGGGCACAGCATTTGGAGCAACTCAATGTCTTGTGCCATCTCATCAGTGGTAAGTGGAATTGGGAAACCCGCAACCACCTTGATG
>CALFGU010000072.1 GCA_937877685.1 uncultured Prevotella sp. | reverse complement strand
AGAATAAGTTCTTCACTTATCTGTTCTTTTCTGTTCTTTTTGTTAAAACAGACATCAACAATTTTTTTCTTCTGTTCCTCTAAATTACTACCCGTATTATACAGATCTATGAATTTTATCAATAACGCATCATTGGCTGCATCCTTTGAAAGAGACTGCGCACCAACATTTCCCACAAAACATAACAGAACTAAGAAAGTGAGTTTAAATCGGTCCATTGACAACAATAGATAAATTAACTTTTTCATATTCATATAAATTTAAACAGTCTTCTAATTATTGTAAAAACGGACTCTGTAAAAAAGGTTATGATACAACACCCCAATAATATCCAGCTCAATAACAGACATAAAAAAACGTAGGCTATATTCGCATATACCGGATACTTGTGGCCTTCGACTGCCGTACTCCCCGAATAACGGAATAAAGCCCACGTTGTAGAACAACGCAGGCGTATAACTTTATTCCTCGGGGAGTTGTTTGAAAGTGTCGAAGTTTCAAGTATCCCGAAAAAAGCTAACGCTTTATATTATGTATGTATTGCACGTAGCCCAAGCGACTACGTCACGATGCAAATTTAAACAAAAGAAAATAGCATTACAAAATTATGACAGTTTTTTTGTATAAAAAAATTCCCGACAGTCGCACGACTGCCGGGAATAATATGTTTCAAGTAGTGTAACTTACTTTACAAGCACCTTTTCGCCATCGACGATGTAGATACCTTTTGCGGTCTCCTGCAAACGACGACCCTGAAGGTCATACACAACAGTACCCTGAACAGCATCAATCACCGCATTTTCAATAGCAGTAGTGCCATTGGGCTCGCGAATAATCACGCGCATCGTGCTTGATGTAGCGGTTGGAACTTCAACATCACCAATCATTTTACGCGTCATAAGCACACGGAAGGGGTTCATAGAACCAGCGTGAATCCACTGCCCTGAAGCGCTTACTACCCAAGGTTCCTTGAGTACTTCACCAGTGAGTTTCTTGTAATTACCCGACATCGTGCAAGTCATTACACCGTCAACAGTATGTTCCTCCTTATTGTCAGCCACGGTAGCAAAGAGTGTTGCGTTTGTAAGACTCACTTCAAACGTCAAATCCTTGGCGTCCTTCACATAGATGAAGTAGGGGCGGTTTGCCTGAAGCACAGCAGCGGGGTCTTTAATCTTAGTAAGTTCAATACCCCAAGACTCAAGCACATCATCTGAAACATTTGCCTGTACGCCAGTCCACTCTGCCACGTCGTACTTCTCAAGGAAGTCCTCACTCAAAGCCACTTCGAAGGGAAGGAACACAGCATTCCAAACCTTGGCATTCTTGAACTTGCGTGTGTAGTTGATTGACGCAACTTTGATATCCATGTCGTTGGCAAACTGCTCGAACGCACCATCCACAAGTGCGATTTCATTCTGAACAGCCACCTCATACTTACCGTTTACCAAAGTTACTTCATGCCAGTGCTCACAGAAGTCAGTAACGTCAGTACTAAACGTACCACCAGCGATAAACTGACTGTCAAAATTAGCTCCGACATTATCTCTAACTTCAATCTTACCTACTACTTCACCACCGGTAATTGAAATCTCAATGTTTTCGGCAGAACCTGTAGTACCGAACGCCACAATAGCAGTTTCTGTACCTGTGTTAGAAATCTTACCGCCAGTAATAGTAAGTTGTCCCTGACCCGCAGCTGATTTAGTAGGAAGTTGCACTTCAATACGACCAGCAATCTCACCACCGGTCACTGTAATATTTACAGGTTCAGTTGCGCTATCAGCACGCAAGCGGAGAGCGCTATAATAAGCGCAGTGCAACTTACCACCATTGATAATAGTATGTACTTCAGTAGCAGGTCCCCAAATACTGGTGTCGATAACATAAGGATAACCATTTATCTTCACAGTTTCAGAACTGAGGTTTTCAAGAGTACCACCGTTTACAATAAGCGTACCGCGGTTCGTAATAGTATTTGAAATATACTCACCACCGTTACCGCTATCAGTATAAGAGATTTTACCACCGCCAACTTCATCTTCGATAGTCAAGTTACCATCATTCTGAATCATAGAATAGCCAGCGGTCTGCAACTTAGTCTGACTGATTGTCTTACCATTAAGGTCGAGCGTTGTAGTGCCAGTCACTACCAAAGTTTCCTGAAGTTCAACATCTTCGAGCAGTGTTACCGTCTTACCGTCGGCAGCAGCAAAGGCGTCAGCGAGTGTTGTGTACGTCACACCGTTTACCTTAGCAACGACTGTACCTGCTACGGTCGCCTCGTCTACTACGCTGTAAGTGCCATCGCCATTTGCTTGCCATACCAAGCCATCGGCGGGAGCATTAGCCGCTACAAAGGCTTCAGTAGCTACGATGTCACCGCTTGCTTGAATAGTTTCAAAAGTCATTTCGTTACCTGCACGAAGCACACCCTCAATAATCCAAGTTCGGGGTTCACTTCCTGTATACTCCA
>CALFGU010000071.1 GCA_937877685.1 uncultured Prevotella sp. | reverse complement strand
ATATATGATTGGGTGTGCGATTTCTCAGAAGGCCTTGCCCAAGTCCAGCAAAACGACAAATATGGTTATATCAACACCCAGGGAGAGGTGGTCGTTCCTTGCATTTATGACGATGCGGAGAATTTCTCGGAAGACCTTGCCAAAGTCGAATTAAACGACAAATGGGGCTATATCAACACTAAAGGAGAACTGATTATTCCTTGCATATATGATTGGGTGTGCGATTTCTCAGAAGGCCTTGCCCAAGTCCAGCAAAACGGCAAATGGGGCTTTATCAACACCAAAGGAGAGGTAATCGCACCTTGCATTTATGACGATGCGGAGAATTTCTTTGAAGATCTTGCCCGTGTCAAGCAAAACGGCAAATATGGCTATATCAACACCCAGGGAGAGGAAGTCGCTCCTTGCATTTATGACAGGGTGTTTGATTTCTCTGAAGGTCTTACCCTTGTCAAGCAAAACGACAAATGGGGCTTTATCAACACCAAAGGAGAACTGGTCGTGCCCTGCATTTATGACCATGCGGGGGACTTCTCTGAAGGCCTTGCCCATGTCGAGCAAAACGGCAAATGGGGCTTTATCAACGCCAAAGGAGAGGTGGTCGTGCCTTGCATTTATGACGGTGCGGGGAGTTTCTCTGAAGGTCTTGCCGCTGCCAATCCAGGTGGCAAAAGTGGATATATCAACACCCAAGGAGAGGTGGTCGTACCTTGCATTTATGACGCGGCGTGGCCGTTCTCCGATGGCCTTGCCAAAGTCCTGCAAAATGACAAATGGTCCATCATCAACACCCAAGGAAAGGTTATTGTGGCTGAGTGTACCCGAGCGAGCACCTCTTGGTCAAAAGTAGAACTATAATTTTTTGACAGCGTACAAATAACTGATAACAACAGCCATTCGGCATAGAAATCCACTTGAATAAGTAGGGACGCACGGCTCGTGCGTCCTTATTTTATTGTGCCGCATGTACGGGTGAAGGGACGCAACCCGCAAGGGAACTTACGACGCGGATATGTCCCATGATGAAGGACGCACGTCCCTACCTGCCAAGTGATACGCAAACTTACTACAATCACTTTTCTTCACCACCTATCTTCACCCCGCAAGGTGAAGTTTTTTTTATAAATCTTCACTTCCTCACCAAGAACACAAAAACTTCACCCAAAGGAGGGGACAAATCACGTGCAACTTCACAATGCCCCCTCACCGCCTCTACTCCCCTCGCCCAGCGTTACTATCCCGGCAAGACATACCGCACGGCCACGCACCTCTTCTGCTGGATAGAGAAGACACATGAATACCCCCGCAAGGGAATCGAATTGATTATGCAAAAACAGGGCGTCTTCAACCCTTGTATTCATATAAATATCGTATCTTTGCAAGACCTCATGTAAAAAAGAGGTTTCTTAAAAAATAACGACTATCTTTTTATGAAGAAATTACTTTCCTTGCCACCCAACTTGGTGGACTGTTTTCACAAGATTTCGGAACTCAGCAAAGAAGAATATTTTTGCACGTCTGACCCCGCAGGAACTAAATTAGGTTCGGGCGGTGGCACAACATGGTTGCTTCAAGATTGCTATCAGCAGGAGGCTGGCGACAAGAGTTTTGACCAATGGTTGGCAGAGGAAAAGCGCATTCTGCTTCATGCTGGCGGTCAGAGCAGACGCTTGCCTATGTATGCACCGAGCGGTAAGGTGTTGACGCCCATCCCCGTGTTTCGTTGGCAACGCGGTCAACGTGTGGACCAAACATTGCTTGACCTTCAGATGCCCCTCTATGAACGCATTCTGAACAAAGCGCCCGAAAGTCTGCGCACGCTTATTGCCAGCGGTGACGTTTACATCCGCGCAACGGAGCAATTACAGGACATTCCTGAAGCAGATGTGGTGTGTTACGGCATGTGGGCGGACCCTGTTTTGGCAAGTCATCATGGTGTGTTTGTAATTGACAGAAATGCCCCCGATCGCTTAGATTTCATGCTTCAGAAACCGAGCACGTCAGAGCAGGCAAAATTGATGCAGACTCACTACACACTGATGGACATTGGTGTGTGGATTCTTAGCGACCGTGCGGTGAAGGCGTTGTTTAAAAAGGCACCCGTTGAAGCGGATGGCAAATTGGCAAAAGCCTATGATTTGTATTCTGAATTTGGATGCGCTCTTGGGGAACATCCCTCACAACCGGATGCTGAGTTGGCCGATTTAAGTGTTGCCATTCTCCCCCTTCCTGGTGGTGAATTCTATCACTTTGGCACTACTCCCGAATTGCTCACCTCCACGGAATCCATTCAGAACCGCGTGAAGGACCAACGCTTCATCATTCAAAAATCAGTGAAGCGCCACTCTTCTGTGTTCACGCAAAACCTCTCGATTGTCAACAAGGCTACGGAGAAAAATGAATACGTGTGGATGGAAAATTCATATTTGGGTGCGGACTTCCATTTCACCACACGCAACGTGATTACGGGCATTCCCAAGAATGATTGGAACATAACGTTAGAAGACGGTGTGTGTGTTGACGTTGTGCCCATTGGTGAAGATGCCTACGCATTGCGCCCCTATGGTTACACCGACGCCTTCAGAGGTAGCGCCGAGGATGAGAACGTTACCTTCCTTGAGAAACCCTGGAAACAATGGTTGGAAGCGCGTGGCATCGACAAGGAGCAAATGGGAAAATGGCAAGACATTCAGGCGGCAAAACTCTTCCCCGTGTGTAACGACATAGTCTTGATGGGCCAACTTCTCAACTGGATGATTGCACCCGTTGGCACAAAAGATTTGACTGAAATCTATTTAAATCTGCCCCGACTTTCGGCAGATGAAATCTCCATCCAGGCAAACCTTGAACGCCTCTTTGCACAACGCAGAGCGCTGATGAAGGGCAACCTTGAAGGGATTGCTTCAAACTGGAAAAAGAGTGTCTTCTACCAACTTGACCTCAGCGACACCGCTCAAAAATATCGCACATTAAATATTCCTCAACCTGCACCACTCCCCATTGATGCACCGCTCATGACGCGCATCCACGATGCGATGTTCAGAGGAGAGGATGAACGCGCCTTCAAGTTATTACAAGAGGGACTTACGGAAAGCGCACTTCAGCACAAGAGCGCACCGCGCAAGACTACTTATGACGACCAAATCGTATGGGGACGTAGCGCCGTGCGCATTGACCTTGCTGGGGGATGGACAGACACGCCTCCTTATAGTTTGATGAGCGGTGGTAATGTCGTAAACCTTGCCATCGAACTCAACGGTCAGCAACCCCTTCAAGTGTATGTAAAACCCAGCAAGGAGCCCGTTGTCATTTGTCGCTCTATCGACCTTGGGGCTATTGAGCGCATTGAGACTTACGAAGAACTCCGCCAATTCAATAAAGTGGGTTCTCCCTTCTCCATCCCCAAGGCGGCATTGACGCTTGCAGGATTTATGCCTGGATTCGGTAAGGAAACATTCGCTAGCCTGAAACAACAACTCGAAGTCTTCGGTTGTGGCATCGAAATCACCCTCCTCTCTGCAATCCCAGCAGGTTCGGGATTAGGAACAAGTAGCATCTTGGCGGCAACCGTGCTCGGCGCACTCTCCGACTTCTGCGGATTAGGTTGGGACAAGAGCGAAGTGTGCAACCGCACCTTGGTGTTAGAACAACTCTTGACCACAGGCGGAGGTTGGCAAGACCAGTATGGCGGTGTATTCCAAGGCGTAAAACTCCTTCAGACTCAGGCAGGTTTTGACCAAAGCGCATCTGTAAGATGGGCGCCTGACACACTCTTTACGGATGCAGAATTCCGCCCCTGCCACTTGCTCTATTACACAGGTGTCACCCGTACGGCTAAAAACATACTTGCGGAAATTGTGAGAGGCATGTTCCTCAATAGTGGGCAACACCTTGCACTTCTTGACGAGATGAAGAATCATGCCCTGACAATGTACGACACTCTCCAACTTAACGACATCAATAAATTTGGAGCACTTGTGCGTCAGACTTGGGAACAAAACAAGGCACTTGACGCGGGAACCAATCCTCCCGTTATTGAAGAAATCGCACGTCGAATTGATGACCTCTGCGCGGGTTATAAACTCCCCGGTGCGGGTGGCGGAGGCTTTATGTACATGATTGCAAAAGACCGTGAAGCTGCACGTCGCATCCGCGAAATCCTCACGCACAATCCCGTCACCCCCAACGCACGATTCGTTGACATGAGCGTATCTACAGGCGGACTCCAAGTAAGCAGAAGTTAAGTCACACACTTACAAAAAGAGGGCGCAATGGTCACCCTGTTGCGCCCTTGCATTCATACGTTGTAATCTCATTTATGCCCTACGCCATCCCTATCCCGACCCCACGTGGCAATAACGTAGCACCTTTTCATTTCACAAATATGCCACATACCGTTTCAACAGAACAACGCCCCTTACGTCCCGTTCTGCTCCCAGAATGGGGGAAGGTCAGTGCGGTGCAATTAACATGGCCTCACGAAGACACCGATTGGGACTATATGCTCGATGAAGTAACAGATTGTTACCTTCAATTGGCCTACGCCATTGCATCACGCACAAAGTTGCTCATTGTAACTCCCCACCCCGAAGAATTACAAGCACTTTTAACAACAAAATTCCCTCAACACGTCGTTGGGAACATCACCCTCTTTGAGTGTCCCACGAATGACACTTGGGCGCGTGACCATGGTCCCATCACTTGCCTTTCAAGCGAAGGAAACCTTCAATTGCTTGATTTCCGATTCAACGGATGGGGCGGTAAGTTTGAAGCGCAATTAGACAATAAAATCACACAACAACTCTGCCGCTCCGAAGTCCTCAAGGGCGAATATGTTGACCACCTTGACTTCGAACTCGAAGGCGGAAGCATTGAAAGCGATGGGCAGGGCACACTCCTCACAACCTCAGAGTGTCTGCTCAATCCCAACCGCAATCCCGACCTCACCAAAGAGGAAATTGAAGAACGCCTAAAAGTATGGTTCGGACTCGACCGTATCCTTTGGTTAGACCATGGATATCTTGCGGGAGATGACACTGACTCCCACGTTGACACCCTTGCACGCATCTGTCCCGATGACACGATTGCCTATGTGAAATGCACCGAAGAGACGGACGAACACTATGAAGCATTGAAGGCCATGGAGGAACAACTCCTCACGTTCACCACAAAGGAAGGCAAACCCTATAACTTGGTGCCACTCCCCATGGCAACTCCGGCGTTCGATGAAGACGGCGAACGACTCCCTGCCACTTATGCCAATTACCTTGTGGTCAACAATGCCGTGCTCTACCCCACTTATGCCACTCCCGAACTTGACACACAAGCCGAACAACAACTCGCTAAGGCTTTCCCAGGTTATGAACTCGTTGGCATCAACTGCTCTGCATTAATTAAGCAACACGGTTCGCTCCATTGTGCCACCATGCAACTCTATTAAAAATGAAGATAGGAATTATCCAACAGACATGCACCGCTGACATTCAAGCAAATAAAGAAAAATTAGCGGCAAACATAACAGAAGTGGCCCAACAGGGCGCAGAACTCGTTGTGCTACAAGAGTTGCACAATAGTCTCTACTTCTGCCAAACGGAAAACACACAACTCTGCGACCTTGCAGAACCCATCCCTGGACCATCAACGGAATTCTACGGTGCCATTGCAGCAAAGTTAGGCATCGTTCTTGTCACCTCACTCTTTGAACGCCGTGCCCCAGGGTTATATCATAATACGGCGGTTGTGTTTGAAAAAGACGGAACGATTGCCGGCACCTACCGCAAGATGCACATCCCCGATGACCCTGCCTATTACGAAAAATTCTACTTCACTCCTGGCGACCTCGGTTTTAACCCCATCCAAACGAGTGTCGGCAAACTGGGTGTGCAAGTATGTTGGGACCAATGGTATCCCGAAGGAGCGCGCCTCATGGCGCTTGCCGGAGCAGAACTCCTCATCTACCCCACCGCCATTGGTTATGAATCATCAGACACTCCTGAGGAGCAAGAACGCCAACGCGAAGCATGGACAACCGTACAGCGTGGACATGCCGTGGCAAACGGAATACCCGTTATTGCCGTAAATCGCACAGGACTCGAACCCGACCCATCAGGTCAAACTAACGGAATCACCTTCTGGGGTAGCAGTTTCATAGCGGGTCCGCAAGGAGAATTCCTTTATCGTGCGCCGAAAGATGAGGAAGTAAACGTTGTGATTGACGTGGACATGAAGCGCTCAGAAAATGTACGCCGTTGGTGGCCCTTCCTCCGCGATCGCCGCATCGAATGCTTCGGTGAACTCACTCGCCGCTTCCGCGATTAATATCCCCTATCCTATAATCTATAATTATTTAGTGATACGATTAAACGAATGGTCATTTCATAATTTGTGGACCATATCATCATGACATATTGGCGTAGTCAATATCGAAGGATTCGCAACAAATAGAGAGGGTGTGCCAAATTCAACTGGCACACCCTCTTTAATTTGAATCATATTATTTCTTCGGTTTTACCTTATAACCCGTTAAGCGTATGAAAGAGGCAACGTAGGGAGAATTAAGAAACTCAGGAGGAGCGTTTCTGAGAATTTCATCTATCTGAGGCGTTATTTGAGGAAGCATCAGGCGTTCTGTGAGCAAAAGAAACATGCCTGCACCTAAAGGATTTTTATAATTCTCGCAAATGAAATTAGTTTCCGTTAATTCTATTTTCTTGAGAACCTCTGTTTCTTGGGCATCAAGTTCGGCAAGTATGTGAGGTTTTAAAGTCCCTGCCATGTAGAGTTGAAGGCGTCGGTCGCAGATATTTTCCCACTGGGTTTGAAGTTCAGACATCTTATGGAAATAAACATTCAGTTGCTCATTGAGAGTGCCACCTTTAACCGACTTCTTGTAATAATCTATCGTGATGTTCATTTCCCCGCCCTCAATAACAAAGGGCATCACCATTTCATGATCAACGTATAAACGCGCCATTACTACGGAGTCAGTTTCTCCCATGAAATTGAAACGTCCATGTACGATTTGACAGGAGTCAACGGTATGAACTTTTTCGACACCTTGGTTAACTGATAAGTAAAGCATGCGACCAGTTACAACATCATGCGCCACATCCCCTGCTATCGTATAATGACGTGAGCAAGAGTTTAACGCAAGAGTTGCAAGGAGAGGCAATACTATTTTATGAATTAACTTCAATGGGAAAAATGATTAACGATGTGTTTTATTTTTCAAGAAAATCTTTCACGATATCCAATGCTTCTTTCAACGCTACTTCAAGATTATCGTTGATGACAACGGCGTCAAATTGAGATGCGTGAGAAAGTTCAAACTCGGCACGTGCAATGCGGTCATTAATTACTTCAGGAGCATCGGTAGCACGACCTTCCAATCTGCTACGCAATTCTTCAATTGAGGGAGGTTGGATAAAAAGACTTAATGCACGGTCGCCATAATGACGTTTAATGTTTATACCGCCTAAAACGTCAACATCACACACGACATTCTCTCCACGCTCTAATTGAGAATCAACCTGCGTGCTGAGTGTGCCATAATAGCGATCTTTATACACTTCTTCATATTCCAAGAAATCGCCATTTTCAATGTGCTTCCGAAATTCATCTGGTGTTAAGAAGAAATATTCCACACCATGTTGTTCTTGTCCACGAGGGGGACGTGATGTGGCACTAACAGAGAAATGAAGATTCAAATTCTGTTGCATCAAATAATTAATGATAGTGCTCTTACCGCTACCTGAAGGTGCTGAAAATATAATAACTTTTGACATAACGTGCTATAGATTAAGTTAAAATGATTGTCAGAATAAAAGAAGAACTTACAACGTCATTACATAACGTTTAGAACTTGCTCTTTAATCTGCTCTAACTCATCTTTCATCATCACAACGATGTTTTGCATCTCTGCTTGATTACTTTTCGAACCCGTTGTGTTAATTTCTCGTCCCATTTCTTGAGCGATAAATCCGAGTTTCTTACCTTGCCCACTTCCGTTAAGCATCGTTTGCTTGAAATATTCCAAGTGGTTAGTCAGACGTTGCTTTTCTTCGTTGATGTCAAGTTTCTCTATATAATAAATGAGTTCTTGTTCGAGGCGACACTTATCGTAATCCACACCCTTCAGTTCTGCAAGACGCTCTGTAAGGCGTTGACGAATCTTTTCTACGCGTGAAACTTCGAAGGGTTCGAGTTGCTTCATCAATCCTTCTATAGTGTCAAGATTTTTGCAGAACTTAGCATAGAGCGCTTCTCCCTCTTGTTTTCTGAAATCAACGAGGTGAGCAATTGCTTCATTCACAATTTCAGAAACGACTTGCCATTCTTCGGGTTCAAGAGTTTCTACGGCAGAGGTCTGAACCACTTCGGGCAGACGCACCAACGTTTCCCAAATATTCTCGGTCAAATATCCTACACCGCCTAGACGCTCTGCGCTTATCTGATTCATCTGTGCCACATAATTCGCAACGGCATCAGCATTAATAACACCACCAACGGCCGTTGTGTCTTTCTCAATCCAAAGATTGAAATCCACCTTTCCACGCTCCAAGTTTTCCTGAATGAGTTTGCGCAACTCCATTTCTTTTTCGCGATATAGGGGGGCGATACGTGTGCTAAGGTCTAACGCTTTGGAATTGAGAGATTTTATTTCAACATGTATTTTCTTACCATTATAAGTAACGTCGGCTTTACCATAGCCCGTCATGGATTGTATCATAAGTAATGGTTCTTTAAAGAGGAATATTTGTTAATTTTTACACGCAAACTTACAGAAAAAATGGGATATTATTGCTTACTTTGCAGAGTTTTCGTTCCTTTTTTACAAACATTAAGTTTTTACAACAAATGAAAAGAATATCATTATTCGTTTTTTTACTCCTTTCAGGCTTCATGACGAGCGAAGCTTGTACTAGTTTTTTAATCGGGAAAAAGGCATCGGCGGATGGTTCCGTTATGATAACTTATAGCATGGATAGTTTCGGCATGTTTACGAACTTGCAACATTTTCCCGCCGCCAAGCATCCCGCTGGAACTATGCGACAGATCGTTGATGGCGACACGAATCACTACCTCGGTGAAATTCCTGAAGCACCCCAAACCTATGCCGTAATGGGTAATATCAATGAGTTTCAACTCTCAATCATGGAAACCACTTTCGGCGGACGTGAAGAACTTGTTGACACCACAGGAATTATTGACTACGTAAGTCTCATGACCTTAGGATTACAACGTGCGAAGACGGCGCGTGAGGCCATCCACGTAATGACGGATCTTGTTGAGAAATATGGATATGCAAGTAGTGGTGAAAGTTTTTCTATTGCCGACCCCAACGAGGCGTGGATTCTTGAGATGATTGGTAAGGGCGGTAAGGAAAAGGGTGCCGTTTGGGTGGCAGTTCGCATCCCCGATGATTGCATTGCTTGTCATGCCAACCAAAGTCGCATCCACCAGTTCAACCTCAAGGATAAGGAAAATGTCATTGCCAGCAAGGATGTCATTTCATTTGCCCGCAAAATGGGTTATTTCTCTGGCAAGGATAGCGAATTCTCATTCTCTTCGGCGTATGCTCCCGCCGATTTTAGCGCCATTCGCTTTTGTGAAGCACGCGTTTGGAGTTTTTACAATAAATGGGTGGACGGCATGGATAAGTATCTGGAATATGCCAAGGGTTATGCCATCGACACAGAAAAACCCATGCCCTTATACTTCAAACCGAAGCAAAAACTTTCGCTTAAAGACGTCATGAACTCCATGCGCGACCACTATGAAGGCACATATTTCGACACACAAGCAGATTGTAGCGCAGGAGTGTTTGACATGCCCTATCGCCCCTCACCTCTTACATGGGAATACGAAGGCAAGACGTATTTCAACGAGCGCCCCATCTCCACACAACAGGCTTGTGCAACGATGATTGCCCAACTCCGTGCCGACATGCCCAATGAAGTTGGTGGCATCTTGTGGTGGGGAAATGACGAAGCAAATATGGTGGCATACGTACCCGTTTATTGTTGTGCGACAAAGGCACCCGCATGTTTCAACGACCCTCAAGCGAGCGACGTGAACTTCTCGTGGAATTCGGCCTTTTGGGTGTGCAACTGGGTGGCAAATATGACGTACCCACGTTATAGTCAAATCTTCCCCGCCGTTGAACAAAAGCGCGAAGAAATCGAAAATGACTTCCTTAGAAAACAAGAAGTTTTTGAACAAATCGCACTCCAAGAGTTGGCGCAAAACAAGCAGAAAGGCATTGACTTGCTCACCGCTTACTCTTCTATTGCCGCTGAAACCATGTTGTCAGAATGGAAGAAATTGGGCGAATATATCATCGTGAAATTTAATGACATGGTGGTGAAGAAGGAAACCAATGGGCGCTTTGACTTGACCCCTGACGGCATAGCCGCACCCCCTCAGCGCGATGGTTTCCCTGAAAAATACAGAAAGACCATTATAGAAAAGACAGGCGATAAGTATCTTGTCCCTTAAAAACAAGTGAACTAACAGATTAAGTATACCAAGATAAATTTATTTACCTTTTGAAAACAGGGTGTTTACGTTCAAAAATAAATTTGTTTTGAGTATACTTAATTTGCTATATACAATGGTTAACTCCCCTATATTCTTCACTTAGTTAATAACCCCAAAAACTAAATCAGTTATCGCAAAAACTAAGTCTCACTTAATTAAAATTATGTCTCACTTAATTAAAATTCTTTGAGACTTAGTGAAACACTGATTTTCAAGACGCATTACACATGGCAGACGGAAATTTCAATCGTTCACCTCTTACCACAAATAGTTATCAGAGCGGCGTGAGAGCAGGAAAGGCATCCATGCGCACAATTGCCCTTAAGGCGTTTGAGAAGCATTTGGAAAAACATTTCACAAACATTCCCGATGAAGAAAAGCGCAAAATAATTACTGATTTTAAAGAATCATTGAATTAATCATTGGAATCTTTCAACCTTAACTTACGAATCATGCAGATAAACATATCCTCAGAGTTTCGCGAGATTTGCCCCAACTTTATCGGTGGAGCAATTTTGGCAGAAGTGACGAATTCACCAACAACTCCTGAACTTTGGAACGAAATTGAATGTATTTCAAAATCTCTTCAAGAACAATTCACAACCGATAGCATCAAAGAGCAGAGTGGGATTAAAGCAACAAGAGACGCCTATCGCAAAGCAGGCAAAGACCCAAGCAGATATCGCCCCGCATGTGAGCAACTCGCGCGTCGCATTTTGCAAGGCAAAAGTCTTTATAGCATTGACCAACTCGTTGACCTTGGGAATCTTGTGTCTCTTTATTGTGGGTATTCCACGGCTATGCTCGATGCAGACAAAATCATAGGCGACACGCTTACATTAGGCATCGGAAAAGCTGATGAAATTTACGAGGGAATTGGTCGAGGACCGCTCAACATTGAAAACCTCCCCGTCTATCGCGATTCAGAAGGTGGCATTGCCACACCTACAAGCGATAGCGTACGCACCATGATTTCACCCGAGACGAAGCGCATACTCCTTATTATTAATTGCTATGACGGAAATCAGAGCGCTTTAGAAGACGTTCTTAACTACTCTCGCAAAGGACTGACAAACTTCGCGAATGCACTTGAGAGTTTGAAGTGTTGGACGTTTAATTGATTAAATTAATCGGATATTATTAATGAAAACATTCTTGTTGTTATTAAAATTTACTTAAATTTGCAGAGTCATGCTTGATGAAGTTAATAACATTCAGCATTGACTTTACATAATAGAAAAGCGTATCTTATGCTTTGGTTCTGATGTCTTGAAATCGTAGGAAAATTTCAAACAAAGTAATATCAAGAACATTGCAACAGATGACGCTCTATGGAATGTGTTTATTCCAATCAACTCGTTGGCTCATTGGCTTACGATTGTTGTTGGTTTTTACATATTCGCGTGGAGTTTCATTGTTGCTCGTCTTCGATATTACGGGCACTTTCCTACGAGCCCCAAGACGTGAAGCGAGCACTGATGGCTTCACGCTTTTTTGTGTGTAAAAAAAACGATTAATTATAATTAACGTCCTTCTGTGAAGCCCAAAGGAAAATAACATAAAAATGAAAACAAGTATTTTTAATGTTGGTGCTTCACTCATTCTGGTAGCATTTTGTTTCATTAGTTGTAACAAGTCTTCAAATGAAGAAAACTCTTCTAAATACCTACCTGTTCAAATAGCCGCAGGGGACAATTGGAGTATTGTAGATGAAGAGGGTAATATTGTAGTAGACAGAGAATATTCTTTAGATACTGAAATTAGTCCTATTACTGAAAACGGGACTTATTGGGTATATTCTAATTCTGACAAACTATACCAACTCTTTAGCATTCATTCCCCCAAACGTCCAATTATTAGTTCTGAATATGGTCAAGCCTTACGTTTTGTTAACAATAAGGCTTTCGTCTGCGACGGAAATAATCCAATACAAATTATAAATGAAAAAGGTGAAATTATAAAAACTCTGCCTAAAGATATATGTGAGGTTTCACTTCCAGATAAAATCGTTGCACATCATGATAGGTTTCTTTATAAAAATAATAAAGGATTGTACGGATATTTAGATGAAGAGGGAAACATCATAATCCCTGCAACATACTATAATGCAAAACATTTTTCGGATGGTCTAGCTCTTGTGAAACGAGAAAAAACTTCTTATGAATGGGACATCATCGACACGTCTGGAGACGTTGTTTATGGTAAAATAGATGAAAACCAATATCACTTTGACTATGACTATTCATTCAGCAACGGAATGATAGCTGTCAATGAAGCAAATGAAGAAAGAGCATTAGTTTATTTAAACAAAAATGGTGAAATAGCATTACGTCCAAGAAAGATATATAAAAAAGGAAGCGAGTCTAATTGTGGAACTAAGGGGTACTTGTTTAAAGATGGAATAGCGGTGGTGATGGATAAGAATGATAACGTATGTGTCATTAACGAACAAGGAGAAAGTTTAATAAGACCTGGAAAATATAGCAAAATTCAATATTTAGGGAATGGACAGTTTGCTGTTGAATCTAATGAAAGTAGTGAATGGAAAATTGTTGATATAAATGACAATCAAATTTCAGATAAAAATTTTGGACGGTTTACATTCTTAAAATTAGGCGACAAATACATTGTATATGATAAAGTCTTTTATTTGGTTACTCAAAAAGGCGAAGAAGTCAAAAACGTCGAATTTAATAACATTAATGTGAGGGGAAGAAATCAAATTATATATATTGATGTAGAGCAAATCGCAAAAGAGTTTGTACAAAAAATCGACTCTACTGGATTCATCCCTTTCAAAGGAAAAACTTTACCAAAAGATATTGCATCAATTTACAATTTAAAACCACAAGAACATCTTCGTTATAAAAAATATATAGAACTTCCTAATGATACTATAAATTCATACACAACTGAAATCAGCGTTACCTTCAATGAACGTCCCCAAGTAGAGAAACACCATGAAGAAATTATCAGCGATGGTTGGTTTGCCTATCGAAAAATCGTTTCAGATGGTTGGGGTTGGAATAACGATGCGCAAATAGATGTGATTGATATAGAATTTAAGGATATTCCTTTTTATGTAGATGAAAATTTCAAAAAGAATTTACAAAAGAAGATAGGAGAAGAATTGATTAAAAAAGGATTTAAAGAACTTGACGATGGTTTTGAAGCTCGTAATGGCAACTCCTATACAGTTGTAGGAATTATTAGTGATCAATTCAGTATATACATATATCCTAATAGAAATTATTCAGAATTTAATACGGATTGTTGCGACATAAACTAAAATTACTATGAAAAGATTTTTAATTATCATAAGTTACCTACTTATGGTAACGACAAGTTATGCTCAAGAATATGAATTAAGCAGAGCAAAAAGATATATTGAAATTGAATCATATTTGGAGGCAGCAAAACTTTTGCGTCCATTGGCAGAAGCAGGTAATGCGGAAGCTATGCATTTGGCTGCTGGTCTATTCTTGGAAGGAAAAGGAGTTATTAAGAGCGAAAAGCAAGCAGAAAAATATTACAAAATGGCTGCTGAAGCTAATTACGAACCTTCGGTGGTGGCTTTATTTAATTATTATGACCAAACAAATAAGCAAGTACAAGCCGCTCAACTTCTAACAAACAAATATGAAACGCAAACACTACCTAGTTCTTTGCATTCAAAATACGGTTTATATCTATATCACGGCAAAGGAAACTTAAAAGCAGATAAGTTTAAAGGGTGGCAGGTAATCTATCAAAACCAAGGTGATGTTGATGAAGAACTTAAGAATGATTTTTATGAATCATTACTTAGTGAATGTAAGATAGCGCCAGACTCTATTATTTCACTATTCTGTAATGAACTATGGTCAAACAAGAATACAAAAATAAAGTGGACTATAAATTACTTAGATGACGTTATGTTGTTCATCAAAGCAAATGACTCAATCAAGCAAAAGGAAATTGCCACCTTGCTTAATAACACGTATAATTCTAATAATACAAGACCTACAAGTCTTTTATTATCCATGGTACATGCTGAAGGTTTGGGAATTCCGATGGATGCTGAAAAAGCTTTAAGTATTTACTCAAAAGCTGTGAATGACGAGATGTATAGCCTACTCTACGAAAATCTGTATAAGAACAATGAAGATGGAAAAGATGGACACTTAAACAAAAATGACTTCCCAAATTTCTTCAAAAATGTGATATTAAAAGATTATATAGAAAGAGCAGAACGCTGGGATTATCAAAAGAAACTAAAAGAGCTTAAGTTAACAGGAGGTAACGTATTTAAGATCAAACATTTCAGAGTAGAACACCGTGGCGGTAAACTATGGTTTACATTTTCAGTATACAACACCTCACCTAATCCTACAGGAAGAATTACATTAGCTGAAGATGCTTATATAAGATATAATGGGAAAAAATATAATGTCGAAGTAATAATCTTCAATACAGACTCGAAATTAGGCATAAAAGGACATGAAGATGCCCTTATATCGGTAACTTCCGACGATAATTTCCCATCATCTGGCACTTTAGATTGCGTCTGCTTCACAATAAAGTGTGACTATGGTAATGGCCAGATAAGAGCCAATAATGTTGTATGGAATAAGAAGTTTCAATAGTAAACTAAAGAAAGACATACAATGATCATAAATAATTCTCGTTCTCCTATATCTCTTTACAATAAAGATGTTTACAAATGAGATATGCTTATTGTTAAAGGATATTAGTTTGAGAATTATATTTTGCGTGACATGTAATAAAATTTGTTATATGGATTTTTACATTGAATTTATATAACAATTTTATTACATGTCTATTTTTATATGAGAGTCAAAATAGACGAAAAATCTAAGTCTAAATCTAAATTTAACTTAATCTCTAACCGTTTTCGACTTATCGTCACACACAATACAATTTAAAATTGTAACTTTGCGCTAAAATTGCAACTTATGGCGAAGAAACGAAAAAACAGGTGGGTGGTTCCCAATGGGCAACCTATTACGGAACTTGACAAGCGCATCTTGGAATATCAAGACAAAGGCATCTTGGTGCCAACTCGCGATTTAATAAAGACACCCGAACAAATTGAAGGCATTCGCAAAGCCGGAATCATTAATACAGCCGCACTTGACTTAGCAGAACAACATATAAAGGTAGGTATGACTACTGCTGAATTAGATAAAATGATACATGATTTTATCATCAGCAAAGGCGCTATTCCCGCTTGCCTCGGATATGAGGGATTCCCTAAGAGTTGTTGTATCAGCATTAACGAAGTGGTGTGTCACGGTATTCCCTCCGACGAAGAAGAATTCTTTGAGGGAGATATCGTAAACGTTGACATCACCACCATTCTCGATGGGTATTACGCAGATGCGAGTCGCATGTTCATTGTTGGTAAAACATCTCCCGAGTGTGAGAAACTCGTAAAAGTTGCAAAAGAATGCCTTGAAATTGGAATGGAAGCCGCAAAACCATGGGGATTTGTGGGTGAAATCGGAAAGGCTATCGAAAAACATGCACGTAAGAATGGTTATTCCGTAGTTCGCGATTTGGCAGGACACGGCACAGGTTTGGCTTTTCACGAAGAACCTGAAGTAGATCATTATAACACCCGTTCAAAAGGCATGCTTCTTGTCCCCGGAATGGTCTTCACCATTGAACCTATGATTAACATGGGGACGTATGAAGTTTTTGTTGATGAAGAAGATGGATGGACCGTAGTCACAGAAGATGAGAAACCTTCTGCTCAATGGGAACATACACTTCTTGTAACAGAAACAGGATTAGAAATACTCACTCACTAATTCATTTTAAGAACTTTTTATGAGTATCATCATACTTGGCATTGAATCTTCTTGCGACGACACTTCTGCGGCCGTCATTAAGGATGGCGTGCTCTTGAGTAACGTTACAGCAAGTCAAGCCATTCATGAAGCCTATGGGGGAGTTGTACCTGAATTAGCTTCACGTGCACATCAAGTGAACATAGTTCCCGTTGTTGACCAAGCGTTGAAAAAGGCAAATGTTAAGAAAGAGGAACTGTCTGCCATAGCCGTCACATTAGGCCCTGGACTTATGGGATCCTTACTCGTAGGTGTTAGTTTTGCAAAAGGGTTAGCACTTAGTTTAGGTATTCCACTTATCGAAGCTAACCATCTTCACGGACATATATTAGCACACTTCATTAAGGAAGAAGGAGAAGTTCACAATCCTCCACCCTACCCCTTCCTGTGCTTATTGGTGAGCGGGGGAAATAGTCAGATTGTCAAAGTATCTGCCTATAACAAGATGGAAATCCTCGGACAAACCATTGACGACGCGGCTGGCGAAGCAATCGACAAATGCTCTAAGGTAATGGGGTTAGGTTATCCTGGAGGTCCCATCATCGACAAACTTGCACGTCAAGGAAATCCCAAGGCTTTTCAGTTTAGCAAACCCAATATTAAGGGACTTGATTATAGTTTTAGCGGACTCAAAACAAGTTTCCTTTATTTCCTTAAAGATAAAATTAAGGAAGACCCCAATTTCATTGAAAACAACCTCAATGACTTAGCAGCCTCTTTAGAAAAAACAATCGTTGACATTCTAATTAAGAAATTGCAACAAGCGGTAAAAGAAACAGGCATTAACCATGTAGCACTTTCTGGAGGAGTTTCTGCAAACACAGGACTTCGCGAAGCATTTAAAGTGCGTGGACAAAACAAAACATGGCACATCTACATTCCTAAATTTAGTTACACAACGGATAATGCAGGAATGATTGCCATAAACGGATATTATAAATATCTTGACGGAGAATTCTGTCCGATTGAAAAACCGGCTTATGCACGAGTAACCGTTTAAGGGGGAAGAAGAAATATATATTTCACATGAATCATATCCAGTGACAATATTTTCATCCCTTAGAAATAAAGTTTCACCCAACACACCTAAAATACAACTATGGAACTTGACCTCAAACTTACATCAAAAGAGATAAATCATATTATGTGGCAGTGTGGTAAAACACTCTCAACTGCTGAAAGTTGTACCGCTGGACGTATTGCTTCAGCCATTACTGCCGTTCCTGGAAGTTCAACCTATTTCAAAGGTGGCTTAATTTGTTATGCAAACGAAATTAAAACAAACCTTCTCAAGGTTGACTCAGAAGTGATAGAAAAAGAAACACCCGTGTCTGAGGAAGTTGTTCGCCAAATGGTAATAGGAGCGAATGAACTTTTCGGAACTGATTATTCCGTAGCAATAAGCGGATTTGCTGGTCCTGGCGGTCCTGATGGAGGAAGAAGTGGCGTTCTTGTGGGCACAATATGGATTGCGGTTGGTTGCAAAGATAATATTGTGACAAGAATGATTGAAGAAGACAACGGTAGAGACAAAAACCTTGCTTCGGCCACCTCTATAGCCACTCACATGCTACTTGAATATCTTAAAGAAAATTGCCCAAAGGAAGAAGAAATTGAAACTGAGTAACGCATTTTTCTAAAAATCTGTGAATAAACAAAAAAAATACGGCAAAACATTTGGGAATAAGGAATAAAATTTCTAATTTTGCACTCCGTATTGAGAGAATACCATAAAAGAAACCTAAAAGAGAATAGATAGCAATGTCTAAAATTTGTCAAATTACAGGAAAGAAAGCCATGATTGGCAACAACGTTAGCCACTCAAAGCGTCGCACAAAGCGCACTTTTGACGTTAACTTGTTCACTAAGAAGTTCTACTATGTAGAACAGGACTGCTGGATCTCACTTAAGATTGCTGCAGCAGGTCTCCGTCTTATTAATAAGGTAGGTCTTGACGCTGCCCTCAAGAGCGCAGTTGCCAAGGGATATTGCGACTGGAAAGAAATTAAAGTAATCGGCTAAGATTAATAACTATGGCAAAGAAAGCAAAAGGTAACCGCGTTCAGGTGATTCTCGAATGCACTGAACACAAAGAAAGTGGTCTTCCTGGAACTTCTCGTTATATCACTACGAAGAACCGTAAGAACACTCCCGAGCGTATGGAGTTGAAGAAGTACAACCCCATCCTCAAGCGTATGACAATTCACAAAGAAATCAAGTAAGAAATAAGCCATGGCAAAGAAAGTAGTCGCAACTCTTAAGACTGGCCAGAACGACGGCCGTTCTTACACAAAGGTTATCAAGATGGTTAAGAGCCCCAAGACTGGCGCTTACATCTTTGATGAACAGATGGTTCCCAACGAAGCCGTTAAGGACTTCTTCAAGGACTAATTACAAGTTAAGATTTTGTCTTCGTACAAATCATACAAACTCCTCACACTTGTGAGGAGTTTTTTTGTTTATTTAACATTAACAGAGTCAAAAGTTTTTTCTAACTTTGCAGAAATAAATTCGTGTTTTACAAACTCTTGTACATATAACCGCAACCGTTATTGTACACCAAATCACAACTGATTGTATAGACACGACACATTAACTAAATTAGATAATAAATAGACACTACAAATAGAACTATACATATGGGATTTTTTGATTTTTTCAGTAATAAAAAGGAGAACAAAGAAGTTCTTGACGCAGGGTTAGAAAAAACAAAGCGTAGTGTATTTGATAAACTCACACATGCAATTGCCGGAAAATCTACCGTTGATGATGAAGTTTTAGACAATCTCGAGGAAGTACTTGCTACCTCAGACGTTGGTGTTGAAACAACGCTAGAGATTATTAAAAGAATCGAAGCCCGTGTTGCACGTGATAAATATGTAAGCACGAAAGAACTTCACACCTTGCTGAAAGAGGAAATTGCAGCATTATTGGTGAAGAGCGGTAATGAAGATGGTATGTCTTTCGACCTTCCCGTTGACCACAAACCTTATGTAATCATGGTGGTTGGAGTAAATGGAGTTGGCAAAACGACAACAATCGGGAAACTCGCATATCAATTTAAGCAAGCAGGAAAGAAAGTTTATCTTGGCGCCGCCGATACATTTCGTGCGGCAGCTGTTGAACAATTGGTCATTTGGGGAGAACGTGTAGGAGTTCCTGTTATTAAGCAACAAATGGGAAGTGACCCAGCAAGTGTGGCATTTGACACGATTAAATCTGCCGTTGCTAATGATGCAGATGTTGTAATTATTGACACAGCTGGCCGCCTCCATAACAAAGTGGGTTTGATGAACGAACTTACGAAGATTAAGAATGTAATGAAGAAGGTTGTTGATAATGCTCCCGATGAAGTCCTCCTCGTCCTTGATGGTTCAACAGGACAGAATGCCTACGAACAAGCGAAGCAATTTACAAAAGCAACAGACATTACTTCGCTCGCTATAACAAAATTAGACGGAACGGCTAAAGGTGGTGTAGTTATTGGTATATCTCACCAACTTAATGTACCCGTAAAGTATATCGGCCTTGGTGAAAAAATGACAGATTTACAACCATTCAACAGAACTGAATTTGTCAATTCTCTTTTCGAAGGTTCTTCATTATAAATCTGCACATCAGTTTACAACTACAATGCCTACTATAGACATCATCACCATGGGCTGCTCAAAGAATCTTGTAGATTCAGAGCACTTAATGAAACAATTTGAAGCCCTTGGATATACTCTTTATCATAATCCTGACGTGATTCACGGCGACATTGCCGTAGTCAACACATGCGGATTTATCGGTGATGCCAAGGAAGAATCCATCAATATGATTCTCGAATTGTGTAACCTTAAGGAAGAAGGTGAACTCAATCGAGTTTATGTTATGGGATGCCTTAGCGAGCGTTATTTAGAAGAATTGGGGCAAGAAATTCCTCAAGTAGATAAGTTCTATGGAAAGTTTAATTGGACAGAACTACTCCAAGATTTGGGTGAGACATATAACTCAGAACTAAAAAACGAGCGCGTACTTACAACCCCACCCCACTATGCTTACATAAAAATTAGTGAGGGGTGCAATCGTAAGTGTGCCTATTGCGCAATTCCAATTATCACAGGTGCTCATGTGAGTCGCCCAATGGAGGAAATTCTGGACGAAGTTGCACTTTTAGTGAAGCAAGGTGTTAAGGAATTTAACATCATTGCGCAGGAACTCACATTTTATGGTTTGGACCTTTACCAGAAGCAGATGCTCCCCGAACTCATTGAGCGTATGGCAAAGATTCCAGGAGTTGAATGGATACGCTTGCACTATGCTTATCCCACGCACTTCCCCATGGATTTGCTCCGAGTGATGCGCGAGAATGAGAATGTATGTAAATACCTCGACATTGCCCTTCAACACATTTCCGATAATATGTTGACGCGCATGCACCGCAACACTACCAAGCAAGAAACACTCGAACTTATTGAAGCCCTACGTCGCGAAGTTCCTGGTATATGCATTCGCACGACACTCATGGTGGGATTCCCCGGAGAAACAGAAGAAGACTTCAACGAATTGTTAGAATTTACGCGCAATGTTCGTTTCGACCGCATGGGAGCTTTTGCATATTGCGAAGAAGAAGGCACATTTGCCGCCAATAATTATGAAGACAACATCTCCGAAGAGGTGAAGCAAGAACGCCTAGACCGCTTAATGCTTCTTCAAGAAGGCATCTCTGCTGAACTCTGCCAAGAAAAGGTAGGCAATATTTATAAAGTTGTCATCGACCGCAAAGAAGGCGATTATTACATCGGTCGCACAGAGTACGATTCACCAGAAGTCGATTGCGAAGTATTGATCCACCAAAATGAAGGCGAATTGCAACATGGCACGTTTTACAATGTTAGCATAACCGCCGCTGAAGAATACGACCTTTACGGAACACTCGTCTGAAAATGCGCCTATTATCACTATGAATAGCAAAGAATTTTTCGCTGAAATAGCTTCAAGAACAGAACTCACTCCAAAGGAAGCACAAAACTTAGCAAATGCCCTATCACTTGCCATCGCCGATAATCTTAACGAAGGTGATAGTTTCAGCATCCAGGGATTTGGAAGTTTGGAGGTAAAAAAGAAATTAGAGCGCGTTATGGTAAACCCCACCACGAAGCAACGCCTTCTAGTTCCCCCAAAACTTGCTATTTCTTTTAAAATGAGCAACGTGCTCAAAGACAAACTGCAATCATTATGAGCAGGAAACTCCTCCCAGCAGATTTTATAGACCTCATAGCACAGAATCAAGGCATCACGAAGAAAAAAAGTGAGGCCTTTATTCGTGCATTCTTTGAAGTCATTGAAGAGGGACTTAAAAATGATAGTTTCGTAAAAATCAAAGGATTTGGAACATTTAAACTCGTGAGTGTGAGCGAACGCGAGAGCGTAAACATCAACACAGGAGAGCGCTTCCAAATTAGCGGACACACGAAAGTTTCTTTTCTTCCCGATACCGCTTTAAAGGAACTCGTCAACCGCCCCTTCAGTCACTTCGAAACATGTGTAATCCCTGACTCTGCAACAATCGAAGAAATCGAATCCATAGAAGATGATATTCAAGAAGAGGTTGCATTCAATGAAGAACAAACAAACGACGAAGAGGAGTTGCTCGTACAAGAACATATAACTGAAGCAACGACCAATCAGCCACTAGAGTCTTTAGAGGAAAGAGAAGAACCCTCAAGACAGGAAGAAACAACGGCGCCGGAAGAAACAATCGCCCCCGAAGCCCTTACAACTCCTGAGGAAACAACACCTACAGAGGAAACCACACCCCTTGAGGAAACTACACCTATTGAAAGCCCCGCCATTCTTGAGGATTCTACTTTAATTGAAATGCACACTGAAGAAGAAAGCACAGACACTCTGACGTTGCAAAAAGAAGAAAATCCTCAAAACGAAGTTGCAGAAGACCACACATCATCCTCTGACGACTCTGAATTAAATCAAACCGAAGATAATAACGACTCTTCATCTGACGAAAACTACATGGACACCACCAACAAAAGCCATAAATTCCGTTGGTTGCTCATTGGTTTCATTTGGATACTCACCATCATTATCAGTTACCTTGCAGGTTATCACAAAATCATTCCACTTGAATCCATATCGCACCACGAAACCCAACAGACTGTTGTTAAAGACACTATCGTAAATACAGCGCAAGAAGACTCCATCCAAATCCCGACCGATTCTGTAATCTCAAACACGCCCCAAAGTCTTCTTCCCGAAGGTGCCGACACACTCTCGGTAATTAGAGGTATTGACAGAAAGACAGCCGACAAACTAGCTGAGGGACAAAAGCAAGTAAACGTAGGCAGTTTCCTTATCATCGGAACCTATGCCACTCACGTTTTACGACCTGGAGACACGCTCTATCAAATAGCGCGTAAAACGTATGGTCATAAGGATTATGCAAAATATATCATACTATACAACAATCTAGCCCCTCCTTACAATCTCCCCTTAGGCACAGAACTCCTTCTGCCGCAATTAGTAGAGAAAGAAGAATTTGCTGATACACCCAAAATACAATAAAGAATCAAGCAACTCCATGAGTCATAGATCATAGATTCAAGTTGTATTCAATGTAACTAACAAATGTCGTGGTCGAGTCACTAAGTTAAAGTGATTCAACCACGACATTTTTTAGTTTTTAACATTCACATGCTTGAATGTTCATTAAACAAGAATATACCTTATATTCGGTAATAGCGTACAAATAAATTTGAAACAACTCATCTATAATATCACTAACACACTGATATTTATATCATATTATTAACGAAATGATATAAGTATTTTTTTAATTCTTCAAACGTGATTAGAAATAGTTTTATGGGACTACGTTGGTATTAACGCAAGGATTGTGACAAGAAAATTACAGGCAATCATCAACGTAACAAATCGCAAGTAACTACTGGTTCTAAAAAGGGAGTGAAGGTTTGACGCTTCAACTGATTTACAAAAAACTATTAGTTACTTTGTTGAAACACTTAGTAACATATTTTCAACAAAGTAACTAATAATTTTCCCTACATTTGACTTTGAGGAATCACTTGTATATATTATGTCATATCAAAATAAATAAGTAAATTTGCACTGCTTATTATGAACCTTTTACAATAACTAAAATAGACATGACAAATTTCCCTAAACTCGTTAATGCCATTATTGACGGAATACAAGAAAAGAAGGGGCGCAGCATCGTGGTTTGTGACCTCACAAAGTTTGACACTGCTCCCGCACAATACTTTGTTGTTTGTACGGGCAACACACCCCAGCAGGTGGATGCCATTGCAGACTCTGTAGAAGAATTTGCACGCAAGCAGGCGGGTGAAAAACCTGCCACCGTAGCTGGTTTAAACAATGCCATTTGGGTGGCTGCCGACTATGGTACTGTTATGGTGCACATCCTTGTTCCCGATGCGCGTGAGTTTTACGACATTGAGAACATTTGGGCGGATGCCAATATTACAGAAATTCCTGATTTGGATTAACCAGACAAGGTTTTAAGGTTATAAGGTCGCTTTGCTTTTAGGTTTTAAGAATTGTCACCTTATAATAGTAGACAAGTAAACCAGGTACGAGTAGACAAAAAAGTAATCAAGTTCAACGCATAATTACCCCGTACGGTACTACTCACTACTAACTATTCACTTTCAACTCACTCAATATATGCCAACTCCCCAACAACCCCAACAGGGAGGTGAGAAGCCCAAGATGCCGCGCTTCAACCTCAGTTGGATATACATCATTGCCATCGGTGCGCTCATCTATATGATTTATAGTGGAGGCGACGCTACGGGTGGCATCAACAAAGAAATCAGTTATTCAGAATTCAAGACCTACGTCCAAAAGGGTTATACCAATGACATTGTGGTTAATAAGACAGATGGACAAGTGAGTCTTGTTGTACTTGGAAAACACATTCAAGAAGTGTTTAAACAGAATGTGGACCAAACCGGTAAGCACCCTACGCTTTCGGCGCGCTACCCTAGTCCTGACAAGGTTGATGCGTTCTTGGAAAGCATTGATTATAAAGGAAAAGTGACCTTTAAGGAAGAAAGTGGTTGGTTGATGAGTATACTTGGCACAATCCTTCCCATCTTCTTATTCATCGGTCTTTGGTACTTCATAATGAGACGCATGAGTGGCGGTGCTGGCGGTGGTGGCATTTTCAATGTTGGCAAGAGTCGCGCCCGCCTCTTCGACAAGGGTTCTGCAGAAAAGCATGTCACCTTTGCAGACGTTGCTGGTCAAGAAGGTCCCAAGCAAGAAGTCAAGGAAATTGTGGACTTCTTGAAGAATCCCCAGAAGTACACCGAACTTGGCGGTAAAATCCCCAAGGGCGCCTTGCTCGTGGGTCCTCCGGGAACAGGTAAAACATTGCTCGCAAAGGCTGTTGCAGGTGAAGCGGACGTTCCCTTCTTCTCACTCGCAGGTAGTGACTTTGTAGAAATGTTTGTTGGTGTGGGTGCAAGTCGTGTACGCGACCTTTTTGCAAAGGCAAAGGAAAAAGCGCCCTGCATTATCTTCATTGATGAAATTGATGCCATTGGTCGTGCACGCGGAAAGAATCCTTCGTTCAATCAGAACGATGAACGCGAAAGCACACTCAACCAATTGCTCACGGAGATGGATGGTTTTGGCAACAACTCTGGGGTTATTATCCTTGCGGCAACCAACCGCGTAGAAATACTTGACGAGGCATTACTCCGCGCGGGACGTTTCGACCGTCAGATTCATGTAGAACTCCCCGACCTTCAAGAACGTATTGCCATCTTTGGAGTACACCTCAAACCCTTGAAGAAGGAAGAGAATCTCGACATCGACTTCTTGGCGCGCCAAACTCCTGGTTTCTCAGGTGCCGACATTGCTAACGTATGCAACGAAGCAGCCCTCATTGCGGCGCGCCACAATAAACCCGTTGTATCAAAGCAAGACTTCTTAGATGCCGTTGACCGCATCATCGGTGGTTTGGAGAAGAAGACCAAGGTAATGACTAAGGCGGAGAAGCGTACGATTGCCATTCATGAAGCAGGTCACGCCAGTGTTTCTTGGCTTTTGGAGCATGCCAATCCCCTCGTGAAGGTGACGATTGTTCCCCGCGGACAGGCACTCGGTGCTGCGTGGTACCTTCCTGAGCATTTCCGCCGAAATGGAGCAGGCCGCCACCATCGACGGCTGCAACCGTATTCAGGCT
>CALFGU010000070.1 GCA_937877685.1 uncultured Prevotella sp. | reverse complement strand
GGATTGATGAGATAGAAAAGGCTTTTGCTGGGTCAAACGGTCAGAATAACGATATGCTCGTGATGCGCCTAATGGGACACTTCTTGACCTGGATGCAAGAGCGCAAGACTCCTGTCTACATCGTAGCGACAGCCAACGACGTTATGCGACCGGAATTTATGCGCAAGGGGCGTTTTGATGAAGTATATTTCGTAGACTTCCCTAACGAGAAGGAGCGTAAGCAGATTTTCGACATGAAGATTAAGCGCTTTAAAGATGACCCTGAAAGTATCTTTGATTTCTCTGACGTCAAGGACACCAGCAAGATTGTGGGAAAAGACAATTTTGAGGGGAAGTATGGTGGCTTCTCTGGTGCTGAGATTGAGAGTGTGGTCAACACTGTTATCGAGAAGAAATTCATGGAATACCTGAAACTCTTATCTGATGATAATAAGCATGCTGCCACAAAGATTCGTCTGACAGAGCAGGACTTTATTGATGGCGCTAAATCAATTAAGGATGCAGTAATGGCAAATCAGAAAAGTCGTGAGTATGAGGAATACAAGAAACATCCTGAACGTCCTAAAAACGACTACGCTTGGACCAACATCGAGCGTATCAAGGAGATGCAAGAAAAGTATAAGTTTACCCTAGCTACAAAAAATAGTAAGTAATTATGAGCAGCATATTGTATATAGGTAACGATTATTGCTACACCTTAGAGCAGTTGCAAGACTATTTTCGACACATTTCGTCAGATCAAGACGCGCTGTACAACGAGCTCCTTACCTTACAGCGTGACGGACTGATCGTGCAATGGTTGGAAGAAGGAACTGAAACGGAAAAGGCACTTGCAAAAAGAATCAAAGGTCTGACAAAGAATCTCACAAACAAAGAAGTGATGGAGAACCTGGCAGAAATCCTCACGAATAAGAATAAAAACTTTAATGTCAACTTCCTTTCCTATCTGGAGTTGAAGGAGGTAGCATACGCTTTAACTGAGTCAAAACAGATGGAGGTTCCTTTCAATACTATTTGTAAAGGGGACTTCATAAAAATGAAGGAGGAATATTTAAATGGAACTTTGCGTTTGAGGTTGAAGTTCAAGATTATTAAACCCGAAAAGGAATCTTTCAATTTGAACGCAACGCTATCTTTGCATCAACAAATAATCCATGAAGAAACATCATGTTTACATTTAAATAATGAACTCTCAGGTAAAGAAAGACAATTAGACTTCTGCTTTCCAACTCATAAACTTCAAAATTGCGAAGACACCTACTTGCTTGAAGTAAGGAGCGAGTCACAAGTGCTGTTCTCTGCCAAGGTGTCATTTGGTATTTCTGCTGTGTTTACACTCAATGGTGTTCGCTTCAAGATGATTAAGGTAGAGGGTGGTACATTTAAAATGGGTACATCTATAAACGATTCTGATGGTTATGATGATGAAAGACCACAGCATGACGTTACTTTAAAGGATTTTTATATTGGAGAAACCGTAGTGACACAAGCACTTTGGAGGGCGGTGATGATGGTGAATCCGTCTAACTTTAAGGGGGATGATGATCTCCCCGTAGAATGTGTTTCATACAATGATGTTACAGGTTTTCTTGCCAAACTGAACGAAATGATGAAGGACCACTTGCATGGCAAGAAATTCGCATTGCCTACAGAAGAACAGTGGGAGTTTGCTGCTCGTGGAGGGGTGAAAAGTAAAGGGTATAAGTATAGTGGGAGCAATAATATAAATGACGTGGCATGGTATGATTCTAATAGCTACCGTTGCACCCATCTTGTGAAACTGAAGGTCCCTAATGAACTTGGTATCTACGACATGAGTGGCAATGTGTTAGAATGGTGTGACAGATATTGGCGAAGTAGTTACAAATCAAATCCAGATATCTCTTATCGAGTGTTACGTGGTGGCTGTTGGTACCGTGATGCGACGAACTGTCGCGTGGCATACCGCCGCTATGCCCCCCCTGGTCACCGTAACTACCGTATCGGATTCCGTCTCGTTTTCCAGTAAATGTTGTGAACTAACTATTGGACCAACTGCTAACGAAGAACTCCCGAAGGGAAAGTTTTTTATTATTGCTTCTATATAACATCATCCTCGTCCATTTGTTTTATCACGATTTTGTTTGCGGACAGCAATAATTGGTAATATATTACTATATATTGCCGTCCGGTAAAGTTTTTGAGAAGTAACGGCCTGAACCAAAGGTCGCTGACCAACGGGAGGCAAAGGTTAATAAGCACCCAGTTCAGGGCAACGCCCTGGGACTATGGATATTTGGGTTTGCGCCTTGAAAGGGCAAAAGTATTGCATTTCAGGTTCTTATAATTGCTTTTGCCCTTTGCCTCCTGTAGGTCAGCGACCGTTGGTTCAGGGGAATCATGCAGACTGTGGGGCTTATACCATTCAAACAACTTTATATTCATAGAATTAGAGGCGTTTACCGGACAGCAATAATTACTATACAGAAAACTACTACATCGCCTTAACGATAAGGGATGTGGCGGTTTTTCTTCATCAGTACTCAATATCTTATTGCAAACCTTCCATCTCACGTATAACTTCATCTACGATATAGAAGTCGCCATCGAGGTAAATTCTGGACAATTTCCATTGCCTAATGCAAGCAAAACTGAGATATAACAAATGGATGAAGGTTTTGTTATATAGAAGCAATCTACATAAACAATCCGCCCGCAACATTCTAGGATGTTACGGGCGAATTTCTGTATTTGTACGCTTCCAGTTGTCCAGGGCGTTGCCCTTCGCTGGTGGATTTGTATCCCTTTCAGGGAAACACTCCGCATGGCGGTTGTACTCTGTTCTCTGTCAGTTGTTCTCTAAAGTCATCGTGTCAATCTGAACTTCATGGTTATGCCGAAGTCCTGGGTTGTTGTGGGATAGGACGACGAGGTGAGGAGAGGTTCGTTGAACTGGCGGTCGTAGTAGGCCGTGAGGGTGATGAACTTTGAGAGGGCATAGTCGGCAGAGAGGCTGATTTGGAGTGCCTTGTTGCCAGAAGTTGCTTCGGAACGCATCGTGAGGATGTCGCGGTTGATGGCTGACTGATTGCGGAGCGAGAGGTCGAAGCGGATGTTGAGGCTTTGAGCAAAGCCGTTGGCATTGGTCTTCGAACCGCTGGACTTGGTTTCTCCTTCTTCCGTGCGTTGCGTTGAGCGACTCTTCACTTTGCGCACCTTGCGCTTGGGGGCGAAGAGTTTGAAGTCGGCAATCTTGTAACCCATGCCGATGACGAAGTCGTTAGAGCAGGTTTCGTTAATCTGCTGTGCCGTCATGGAGAGGTTAATGACGCGCGTTTTGCGATATTCCACCTTTGCCGTCATGCCGTTGTTGAAGGTCATATCTACACCGATAAGGGGCGAGAAGGACTCGTTGATGCTTACGGTGGAGATGTCGAACGGACAGGAGGGAACGGGATTGCCTGTGGCTACGTCGTTGATGAAACCGATGCCTCCCATGTATTCTCGGTAACTGCTGAAACTGCTGTAGGAACCGATGCTGTAGAGGCTCTTATAAGCATGATTGATGTTGAAACTCTTGAAGTAGCGCTTCATAAGCGGCACCTTTCCAAGACCAGAGTAGGTGACATTCCAGTTGGGAAGGATGGCCGTTAGGGCGGGGAAGAGTCCGAGGTCCTTTTTGCCTGTATAGGCTTCGAGGAAGGCGGGAATCATGACTTCTGAAGAGTAACGATCGACCACTCCGTTGGCAGGGTCGTAGGGTTGTCCGGCAAGCGTTGTGCCTGAGGGGTAAATGGCGCCCTCATACTTGGCTTGGGCACGTGCTTGATAGGTGTCGAGAAGCCCAACGAACTTGTTGAACGTGGCACTCTTGAAACCGTTGTTGGCAGAACCGCCGCTTTCAAATGCTGAACTAATAGAGATGGTGGTCATGGAGAATGAACCTGATGCATTTGTGGGCATGCCGTCAAACATGTACTGGATGCTGTTTGACTTGTTGCGGTTGCGCGATGCCGTGAGGTCAATCTTGAAGTCGCGGAAGGGTTCGAGCGTTGCCTTAAATTGGAAGTCTTCAGTTTGGCTGGACGTGGCGGGGGTAACGATGCTGTCGGAGCAAAGCAACCAACCGCGGTCGACAGCCTTGGTGACGTAATCATCGCCAACGAGTCCGAAGGCAAAGTCAAGACCTGGAGCCATTCCGCCTCCTGTGCGTTGGCCGAACATGTCGCCTATGTTGGGGAGGAAGCCGGGGAGCGTGAGGTTATAAGTGTTCTTATAACTTACGTTCACACGACGCACCATCATGAGGAAGCGTGCGCCATGTTCTGCTGCCTTATACCAAAGTTGATCTTCTGCACGCTTCTTAGGAGCAACGACAAGTTTGATGCGTGCCGTGTCGCGAGTGAGAATCTCAATGCGGTTGTTGTCAAGCACCTTATACTTAATCATGTATTTAGAACCATCGGGACGAATAGCCGTTACGCGGAGTTTCTTCGAACGCTGGTTGTGGATGACGGTAAAGGTGGTGTCGGTCTTAAGAGTATATTCCTTGACAAAGGATTTCTTTTCGTTGCCCGTTTCTTTCTTTTTGTTTTTGCTGGAAGAGGCAAATTTCTTGTTTACTTCCTTAAGGAACTTCGAGTGGTTATAGAGGGTTTCCATGTTGAGTCCACTCGTGAAGTTGACATTGCGCGAATTGGCAATCGTGTTGCCCAAAGAAGTGCCATCGTCAAGGTCGGCGCCACGTGTCCAATTATAAGTGGCGTTGTAGGTGAGGCTTGTCTTCTGAATCCAGTCGAAGATGGGGAGTTTGTTGATGGGCAAGTTGAACGTGACGTTCGTCTGTTGCTGATACGTCAGCGGTGTGCCCATGTGCTTAAGACTGGTCCAAACGGAGTCTTTCCAAGCTGTGTATTCATCGGGGTAGAGATGCTTGTTGACAGGCGTGTAAGGTTGTTGCACCTCAGCATTTGTGGCAGATGAGAAGTTCATCTGAATGTTCTTCGTGAGGTCCCAACGAAGCGAGAAATTGCGATTGAAGAAGAAATCGCTTGCCCATGTCAACGGCAAGGAATGATTGTCAAGATTCTCCATGTCGCGCTCCTGTTGTTCGTAGTAACTACGGGTGATGTCGGTGTTGAACGTGACATTCTGAGGCAGGTAGTTCACGCTGAATTCCTTCAGAATCTTGAACCATGGCGAACGACTCTTAATGGCAGATTTGAAGGGTTCGAAGGGTTTGAAGTTGGGCGAATAATTGTAATTGAAATTAAACTTCCAATCCTGGTCCTTTTCCCACACGGTTGTTTCTCCCGTAGTGTTTCTCGAATTGTAGGCATAGGAGAATGAGAAGTTTGCGGGGTCGTAAGGCATGGGTGTGCTCTTCGTAGCAATGTTGAAGCGCAAACCAGAGATGGAGAAGTTCGTCGTTTCAACCACACGCTCTGCAATATTGCGGATGGAGTCGCGCTCTGCGGGTGTTGCTCCGTCAAGTGCGTCGTCCATGGTCATGTCGGTGTCGAGCGGATTATACTTGGGCGAAGTCACCTGCTTGCTGTAACTATAATAAAGCGGTGCGGTGAGTTTGGCCTTCTCTGGAAGGAGGCGCCCCAACTGGACGTTGGTTGTTACGCTGTATTCCTTAAGGTCGTCGTCACGGCGCTGTGCTACGGTTTCTTCCAATCCACCAAAACCAACGGTTTCGATGTGCCCCATGGCATTGACTGTAGCAACGTCGGAGAGTTGGAGGTTTACCGTTCCGCGTGCTGCCCAACCGCCTTCGTTGCTGTATTGCTGGAGGCGGAGTTCATTGGCCCACACTTCTACGCTCTTCACACTGCGTGAATTGTTGCGCACACCAATCATCACGGTGCGCACTTCGCCGAGTGAGGGATTACCCATAACGCTCACCTTATTGTTAGGATTGTTGGCATCGTATTCCGAATAGAGTTCCGAATAACTTGCCAATCCCGTAGCACGATTGCGGTTGCGATTGCGCTTTACATTGGTGAGCACACTTAGGTCTATGTCAAGCATATTAGATGCAGGCCAAACGGCTTCGCGACCTTGAGTTGAGGACGAATAAACACCAGCGGGGGTAACGGTAAGGGGAATTTCGTATTCGTAGAAGTTGTTCTTGTAGTCCGAACCGAGGCGTACGAAGAGACTGACGTCACCATTTTGCAACGCTTCATCACCAATCAACGCATTGGCGTGAGTGAACATCTGGAGGTGGCGGTAACGACGGAGGTCGAGTGTCGTATTTTTATATACCGCACGAGCATCGCCAGTGGCAAGATTCTCAACGGTCATGGCCAACGACTGTTCGTTGTTCTGAAGGAGTTGTTCCTGACCGGGGTCAATGACGCGGGAGATGCTAGGAGGAAGAACGTAGTTGACAGGTGTCTTCTCGTTGTTTTCTTCAAAGTTAACGGCAGAAACGGCAAGTGTGCCACTGGCGTCGGGAGACTTACCTGCATAGAGCGCTTGTTCATACACACGCCAATCCCCACGAACGAGGTTGAGCGTAGCAAAGCGTAGCACGACGGGATTTTCAAACCCTGTCATGAACATGCGCATGAAGCGGATGCTGGAGAAGTCAGAAATGTTGCCCTGTCGCTTTTCGTATTCAGAAAGAGGGATGCGGAACTGATACCACGCCACTTCACGCGTCACTCCGTCACGCATTTTTACGGACGCTACACGTTTGTCAACAATGTAGTTCTGACCTACCTGCATCTGTGAGGGTTCGATGCGCACACGATATTGGTAGTACTTCTCGTATTCATTGAGGGTGTAGTCTTGGTTAATGTCTTCAACGTCGGGGGTAGTCTTATAAGTGGTGCTGTAAGATTCGGGCGACTGGTCGGTAGCCACAGAGTTTCCGTTGGGGTTGTTAATCCACTTGTAACGGTCCTTAATGCTCATCTGCACAGCGTCGAAATCCGAACCACGGAAGTAATGGTACTTGTCGCCTGAAGGAGAACTCAAAATAGAATCATAAACTTCGGGGCGCACACGACTCTGAATCTGTTGGAGGTAATCGCGATAAACTCCCCATTCACGCTCTTCTTCCGAGGTGAGACCGTTGTAACCCACGTCTTGAAGGTGGCGCGTATTTCCCGAAGCGTTGAAGGCATAGGTAACACTATTTGCCGTAGGCACACGTCCCCAAGTTGTTTCTAAGTAACTTGCAGAACCATCCGTGGGCATACTGCTTTCGGTGAATTTCTTGCCGTCGTGGAGCACGTCTTCAGATACTTCGCCGAGATTGAAATAAAGGTCGCCGGAGCAGTCCACTCCGTTTTCACGAGACTTGATGAAGGGATCCATCATCCAGAATTCGATGTACTCGATGTTGGCTGCTTCAAAGTCAGAGTTATCGATACGACGCATCATGCCTCCCCAACGTGTGCGGGGGGCAGAGAGGTGACCGTCGCGGTCGAGGTTGGGATCGAGGTTGTAAGGTCCGCGCTCGTTGGGGTAGAATGCCAAGTTGAGTACGTTAAGCGTTGCCGACTCCTTATAATTTATAGACTTGTTGGGGAACAATTCTGATTGATAAATCTCACGCACGTCGGGGTCTGAGAGTTGCACGAGGTCGCCCTTAATATGTCCCGGAGTGAGAGAGGAAGAACGGCGCGTGAAGAGAGGGTCAACGTAATACCACGCAAGGCGTGCACGATTGTATCCCGAACGCACATCGTCAAGATATTGACTTTCGGGGAAAAGTGAGGGTACGCTGGAGAGCATCCATTCCGAAGGAGTGGATACGTCGATTTCACCTTTGGTGTCTTCAAAGTCATCAATATAAGAGGCATTGCCTTGGGCGTCAGAATTAGCGCCAGCAATGAGTTGGGCATACTCTCCCGTGATGTTGATGGAAGAAGGTGCAGAACAACTTAAGAGGGGCAAGCGGTCGAGCATGTCGGTGAGCCACTGACTTTCCTTTTTCCATGCAAAGTTGACGCCCCAAAGGGTGTTGTTCAAGGGTTCGCTTCCCATGGGAACCTTAGTTGTCAAGGGTTTTTCGCCTAAGTGGAGGAACGTACCGCCAAATTGGAAGTCGCGTGAGAAGTCGTATTGGAAATTCACCCCAAACATCGTCTTGCGCTGCATGCCATAGTGGGTGTTACTTTCGAGCGACACATTAATATTTGTACCTGCATCTAGCAAACTTTGGTTGATGATGGTAACAACTCCGCCACTATAGTCCACGGTGTAGTCCACGCCTTCTGTGAGTGTCATTCCGTTGGCTGTAACGACCACAGAACCTTCGGGCACATTGTAAGCGCCGAGCGAGATTTCGCCCGACTTCGTAGCGCTGTACTTACCTGCAAGGATGAACTTATCCTTCTCGGCAAGTTGTTTGGCAACGGTTTTCGTAGAGTCGTAGAGTTCTTGGAATACATAGCGGTCGGCAATTGCATCGTCGCCAATAACTTGGCGTAAGTAACTGCCGAAGGGTTCTACGACGGGGAAGAAGATGCGACCTGAGGAAGCTTCAATGGTGTAACCCTCAACGAAGTCAAAGTAGGCATTGGGATTCTTGCGGTTATTGTTGTCCAGGCGGTCAAGACCGAGGAGTTGTAACAAGCGCTTGTCCTTCAAACTGGGGTCGGGAAGGTAAGTGAGGTAAACACCCGTAGTGTCGCTCAAATACTTCACATCAAGGCGGAACTTTTCCTTCTTTACCGAGGTGGCACCAAGCGAATAAACGTTCTTCATCATCAAGTCCCAGTTGAGCATCTGTGGCGTGTTGGCCGTGTTCTTAAGGGTTTTGACAAAGAGCGCTTTGTTAGTTTCGCGAATGTCGGTAGCAAATTCTCCGACTTGGTAAATCTGTCCGTTGTAGGTGTATTCAAAAGCAACGGCCAACACTTGGTCGGGTTGGAGCGCGGTGCGCAATGAGATGTAACCAAGGGCTTCGTTGATGCGATATTCAGAAGAGGAGAGCAATTTGGCATTCTCCAACTTTTCGTAGTCTTCACCGCCAACTAAACCCGCAGCATCGAGCAAGGGAGTGGTGAGAGTCACGTCACGCGCACCGAGAGCGTCAGTGGTCAACCACGAATAAAGGGTGTTTGACGTATTGGTGGGGTTTGTAGAACCGCTACGCGTCCATAGTTGTTGGTTGTAAACATCGGCTTCAGCCATATCAGTGAAGGCAACGATGTCTCGCGTGTTGGTGGTTGCCGCAGATTTGTTCGTCACCCACACTTCAATACGATTAATCTTCACACCGCTCATGATGTTTGGCAAGTTGCGCATGTTGTCATCATAACGATTGCGGAAGTAGTGGGCAAGGAAGAAGTGGCGATTCTCGTCGTAGTTGTTGACGTCGATTTCAAAGTCGGTGAGTTGTGTGCCTCCCTGTGAATTCACTGAGGTTGTAGAAGACTTCTTTTGTGAAATCACCGTCTGGAGTTTCAACTTACCAAATTGCAAGTCGGCACGCACACCGAAGAGTGAGGTGGCACCGCGGATGAGTGAGGAATTGGTGGGGAGACTTACGTTACCCGCTTCGATGAGTTTGATAATTTCATCTTCCTTACCTTCGTAGCGCAACTTCAGATTCTGAGTGTCAAAGGTGAATGTCGCATCGGAGTTGTAGTTGAAGTCCATGTTCACCTTGTCACCCACTTTACCCGTAAGGTTAAGGTTAATCTTTTCGTTGAAGTCAAAGGCAAACACCTTGCGATTTTCTTCCGAAAGCGAGGGATTATCTACGTTGCGCATGTTGGCGCCAATCTTCAGTTCGGCAGAACCATTTGTGGTAATGCGTACGCCACCAGGACCAAATATTTTCTCCAAGGGACCGAGGTTAAACTGCATGTCGGTGAAGTCAAACTTCTCGCGTCCCTTTTCTTCGTAGAGTTTTTTATTCTTGTCCTTATAAAATTTGCTTAAAATACGGGCAGATTGCCAGCGTGCATATTCTTCGCCCGACATGAAGAAGGGTGCTTCCAACCATTCTTCTCCTAATTTTGTGCCATAACGATAAGTGCCCGAGGTTTCGTCGTAATGCACTTCGGTCTTTAGATTCTCAGGCGTCTTAAGGTCAGCCGCATGCGTTTCGTCTTCCATGTTTTGTACGGAAGTCTTGCTTACGGAATAGCGCGACTTGGGAACGGTGTCTTCCTCTTCTTTAACAACTCTCGGCTTCTCTGTCTGCACACCACGCACAAAAGGCCCTGCCGCAACCGACAGAGTTATGATGCAACCTAAGGCAAGGCATAGGCGCTTTATGTGGGTAGAAATGTGCATTCTTGGAAATGAAAAAGGAGAAATGAGAAAGGAAAAATGTCTTGCGGAGTACGGACACTGGTTTCGGACTCATAATGAGTAATGAGTAACGAGTAGTGAGTCGTCAGAAAGTAATATTCACCCGAATGTCAGTTTTACTCTGAATTCTGTTACTTATACTCCGTACTCTGTCAGTTGTACTCTGTACTCTATCAGTTGTACTCTGTTAGTTGTACTCTTGTCCTGCAATGCGACCTTTAAACCTTTTTCTATTTATGCCAACAACTCCTGAATGAGTCCGTCTAACTCATCCAAGTAAAGCATGTTAGGTCCATCGCTCAAGGCCTGTTCGGGATTGGGATGGGTTTCAAAGAAATAACCGTTCGCCCCGAAAGCCTTGGCAGCCTTAGCCATAGCGGGAACAAACTCGCGGTTACCACCCGTCTTACCACCAGCGGCACCGGGACGCTGCACAGAGTGTGTGCAGTCCATAATCACGCGGTCGGTGTAGTTTTTCATCAAGGGGATATTGCGAAAATCCACCACAAGATTGTTGTAACCATAAATATTTCCGCGCTCCGTGAGCCACACTTCCTTAGCGCCAGCCTCCCTGCACTTCTCAACGGGATACTGCATATCTTCGCCCGAAAGGAATTGCGCCTTCTTGATGTTCACCGTCTTACCCGTCTGCGCAGAAGCAACGAGCAAATCCGTCTGTCGGCAAAGGAAGGCAGGAATTTGCAACACGTCAACAACCTCTCCCGCAGCCTGTGCCTGATAACTCTCATGCACGTCCGTCAAAAGGGGGAGTCCATACTTCGCCTTCACATCCGCCAACATCTGTAAACCTTGTTCCAAACCAGGACCGCGGAACGAATGGATAGATGTGCGATTCGCCTTGTCAAAAGAGGCTTTGAAATACACTTCAGCGCCTGTCTGTTCCTTAATCTGCGCTAACTTTTTAGCAACAACGTCCAGGAGT
>CALFGU010000069.1 GCA_937877685.1 uncultured Prevotella sp. | reverse complement strand
CATAGTATAAACAAGTTTATCCTCTGTCCTTACTTCGTGCGTCGGTTCCCCCTATGAACAGGGGGAGAGCGCCATTCGGACAGTAACCATACCAATGCTCTGTACTCTACTCTCATAACCTTAAAAAATGAAAATCCTTATCCTCGGCGCCGGAAAGATGGGGTCTTTCTTCGTTGACCTTCTGAGTTTCGACCACGAAACTGCGGTTTACGACATCGACCCTCACCGTTTGCGCTTTACCTATAACACTCAGCGCTTCACCACTCTTGAAGAGATTGAGGCCTTCCGCCCTGAGTTGGTCATCAATGCCGTAGCGCTGAAATACACCCTCAGTGTGTTTGACAAGATTCTCCCCCTGTTGCCACAAGATTGCATTCTCTCCGACATCGCTTCGGTGAAGACAGGATTCAAGGAATATTACGAACGCACAGGTCGGCGTTACGTCTCCACCCACCCCATGTTCGGTCCTACATTTGCCAATCTCGGCGCCCTCTCTTCCGAAAACGCAATTATCATTAACGAGGGCGACTACATGGGACGCATTTTCTTCAAAGACCTTTACGGAAATCTCGGGCTCAACGTCTTTGAATACTCCTTTGATGAGCACGACGAAACGATGGCTTACTCCTTGAGCATCCCCTTCGTATCCACCTTCGTCTTTGCCGCCATTATGAAGCACCAAGATGCCCCAGGCACCACCTTCAAACGCCACATGCAAATTGCGCGCGGAGTCCTTGGTGAAGACGATTGCCTCCTCCGCGAAATTCTCTTTAACCCCCGAACGGGCGGACAGGTAGAGAAAATTCGCACAGAGTTGAAAGAACTTCTCGAAATCATTGATCAGAAGGATGAAGTGCGCCTCAACGACTACTTACAGAAGATTCGGGCGAACCTAAAATAACCTTCAAAAAACAGATTCAGAAATACCCGTCACAAAGTGAGGAAGAATGCGTCTGAAGTCTAACTTTAGGCACATTCTTCCTCACTTTGTTTTTACAATTACTCATTCGTCTTGAAAAAAGGGGGATTGGTCGAGTAGTAGGTGTAAAGATTAGGTGGTAATGACTGTTTTTACTACCTTTGCATTACAATTAAATTCCCTTATTATGAAGAAACTTATCCTATCCTTAGTGCTTTCGCTCGTGGCAACTGCCATGGTGGCGCAAAAGTGCGTAATTATGGGCACGGTGAAGAATGCCGAATCGGGCACAGCACTTCCCTATGCCACGGCGTCTGTCGTAGAAAATGACAAGGTTATTTCGGCCATGACCAGTAAAACTGACGGGTCGTTTAAGTTTGACATTAAGAAGACGGGTAAATTCACGCTCAAGGTGAGTTATATTGGTTACGACACTAAGTCGCAAACCATTAACATTACGGATAAGACCGACACGCTTCGCGTAGGAATTATCACCCTTACTCCTCGTGAAGACATGCTCGGAACGGCAGTCGTGACGGGAGTAGCGGCAAAGGTGGAACAGAAAGAGGACACCACCGTCTTCAATGCCTCAGCCTATCGTGTGCCCGAGGGTTCTACGCTTGAAGCATTGATTAAGCAACTTCCCGGTGCGGAAATTGACGACAATGGTAAGGTAAAGATTAACGGTAAAGAGGTTACGGAATTCCTCATTAACGGAAAGGATTTCTTTAAAGGCGATACCGATATCGCGATGAAGAATCTCCCCACTAACTTGGTGAGCAAGATTAAGTCGTATCAGAAGAAGAGCGACTACACAGAGATGACTGGCATCGACGATGGCGAAGAGACGAACGTGCTTGACATTTCTACGAAGCGCGAACTCAATCAGACATTGGTTTCTAATATTGACTTGGCCTATGGCACGAAAGATCGCTACTCAGCAAAGGCATTTGTCAACTACTTTACGGACCACTCACGCATCACAATCTATGGTTCTGCCAACAATGTGAATGACCGTGGTTACGGAGGTTGGGGTCGTGGCGGCGGAGGCGTAACTGCTTCCAAGGAAGGCGGACTTGACTTCAGTTGGGAGAATGGTAAGGAAAAGAAAGAACCGGGCAGATTGGAAATTGGCGGTAATGCGCGTTACAGTCACCGCACGAGTCATTCGCTTTCAACGAACAGCACGGAAACTTTCTTGACCAACAGCAGCAGTACGCGTTCCTTCTCTAACGGATTTAATCAGAGTCGCAACAGTTCTACAAACTTCAACACGGGTTTCCGACTCCGTTGGGACCCCGACACGATGACGCGCATCATGTTCCGTCCTTCTTATTCGTTCAGCAAAGGTAGGGGCAACTCTTCCAATCGCTCGGCAACGTTTAACGATGATCCTTACGAGGTTGACGGAGGCGCTATTGAGAGTCCGTTAGATAGCATTTCTTTAGAACCTATCGGAACTATCAATCCCGAACTCTTGGCCATCGCGGTCAATCGTCAGCACCGCGAAAATATGAATGACAACAAGAGTCATAACCTTAGCGGTACGTTAAACTTTACGCGTCGTTTCGGAAACGAAGGTCGTAACGTGAACATCCGTTTGAATGCGGGCTATTCAAAGAGCGAGAGCAACAACTACTCACTCAACGAAATCATGTACTTTAAGAATGGTGCGGCAAACGCCACTTCTACGTTCTTAAACCAATACACAACGAGCCCCAGCAAGAATTATAACTACAGTGCGCGATTGAGTTACAGCGAACCCTTAGGTAACAACTGGTTTGCGGAAGGTCGTTACGAATATTCGCATCGTTATCAGGATTCTGACCGTTCGCTTTTCAACTTGGAGCAATATGACGAAGGCAATTCGCCTTGGGGCAACTATGGTGAGGCGATTAACATCTTCGGAACTGTGCCTACCGACGCCGACCTCCTCATGAAGGTGCGCGACGATTACAACAGCCAGTATGCCACATACACTTACAACGACCATAATGTCAATGTGGGTGTGCGCTACAACACCAAGGAAATCCGCTTCAACGCTGGCGTGGACTTAAAACCCCAGCACACGAAGATGGAATACACACGCCCCGGACAAATTGACACTATCGTGACACGCGATGTCTTCAACTGGGCACCCAATGTGCGTCTGCGCTACCGCTTTAACCAAACGACAAACCTCGACATTAACTACCGCAGTTCGTCATCTCAACCCTCGATGACCAACCTTCTTGAAATCATCGACGACAGTAACCCCCTCAGCATTTCTACGGGTAACGCAGGGCTGAAACCCTCATGGAATCACAACATGAACATTGACTTCCGCACGTATGACACAGAAGCGCAGCGCGGTATCTTTGCGGGTGTTCGTGGTAACATGAATCAAAACTCCATTACCAACAAATCGATTTACGACGTTGAGACTGGTCGCAACTTCTCTCGCCCAGAAAACATCAATGGTAACTGGAGCACAAGTGGCTATTTCGGTTTCAACACCGCATTAGGCGAAGAAAAATTGTGGAATATCTCTACCAACTCCAACGTAGGGTATAACACGTCAGTAGGTTACATTGGTAACCGCACAACTGGCATTGGCGAACCTCCCGCTAGCGGTCCCGAAGCACTGAAATTCTATCACAATGTCTTCAACAACATTGAAAGCACAAAGGCTACGACCAACACGCTCAACCTTGGCGAACGCCTCCGCTTTGGTTACCGTGCGACCTACTGGGATTTCAATATCTTCGGAAATGTCAACTATCAGAAGTCAAAATCTGACGTTCAGGATCGTGCAAATCTCGAAACTTGGAACTTTGATTACGGAGCACACCTCAACATCAACTCCGACCTCGGATTGCGTTTCTCAACCGACATTCGCGTAAACTCTCGCCGCGGTTATTCTTCGGCAAACATGAACACGAATGAGATTCTCTGGAACGCCCAAATCTCTCACTCGTTCCTCAAGGGCAAAGCAGCGACACTCTCGCTACAATTCTACGATATCCTACGCGAACAGAGCAGCATTAGTCGCAATATCAGCGCCTACCAACGCACTGACTCGTGGTCGTATGGCATTCACTCTTACTGCATGGTGCACTTCATCTATAAGTTGAATATCTTTGGCGGTAAGAAGACGGAAGGAAGCGACACAAAGAGCAACTCTGGCGCTCCCGCAGTCCGTGTAATGGGTCGCGGAATGGGAGGTTACGGTGGCGGAATGGGACGCTTCTAAAAATCAGATATAATACATGAGAAAGGAGAAGGGAGAAAGGAGAAATAAGCTGGTACTTGAATGCCACGCTTCGTTTTTCTCCTTTCTCCTTTCTCCTTTTTGATTTTCTTCTTACCTTTGCACTAACTTTTACTAAGGGGTGCTCAACGATTTGTTGGGCTGAGATCATACCCAAGAACCTGAACCGGGTAATGCCGGCGTAGGAAAATAGGTAGAAGGTTTTGTGCAGTTTATTGTAGCACTCTGCCGGCAACGTGCCACTGAAATTCACATTTCCATCTGATCCCCCTTTTCATTATTCACTTAACCTCTTTGATAATGAAAAGACATTTATCAACTGCGGTCCTTCTCTCAGGACTGCTTCCTGTCGTTGCACAAACCAGCAACGATAGTCTTCAAGACATTGTTTTAGACGAAGCGAGCGTTATTGCTACTCGCGCTACTTCGACCACCCCAATCGCATTTACAAACATCTCACGCGAACAACTCTCGCGCACCAATCACGGACAGGACATTCCCTTCCTCGTGAGCATGACTCCCTCTGTCGTTTCCACAAGTGACGCCGGAGCGGGAATTGGTTACACCTCCTTGCGCATCCGTGGGGTTGACGCCACACGCATTAACGTTACGGCCAACGGCATTCCCGTTAATGATGCCGAAAGTCACACGGTCTTCTGGGTAAATATGCCCGACTTGGCATCAAGTGTGAAGGACATTCAATTGCAACGCGGAGTGGGCACCTCAACTAACGGAGCGGGGGCTTTCGGAGCCAGTATGAACCTGCGGACTTCCGACTTCTCACACCTGCCTTACGCTGAAGTGAGCCTTTCGGGCGGTTCGTTCCGCACACATAAGGAAACATTCCGCCTCGGAACAGGACTCTTGAACGACCATTGGACGTTTGACCTGCGCCTTTCGAATATCGGCACGGCGGGATACATTGACCGCGCCTCGGCTGACTTAAATTCTTACTACGCTCAGGCAGCTTATCTTAACGATGCCACAACAGCGCGCCTCATTCTCTTTGGCGGAACGGAGGAAACCTATCACGCGTGGAACTACGCCTCTCGCGAGGAGATGGATGCCTATGGCCGTCGCTACAATTCCTGTGGCTATATATTTACTGATGCAAATGGGGTGCAACATTTCTATGATGACCAAACGGACAACTATACGCAGACCAACGCGCAGTTGCTCGTTGACCACCGTTTCAGTAACCGTTGGAAAATGAACGTAGGTCTTCACTACACAAAGGGCGACGGCTATTATCAAGAGTATAAGACCGACCGCAAACTCATAGAATATGGCATGACTCCCTATGACCACAATGGCGAAACCTTTAAGCGCTCCGACTTGGTGCGCAAGAAGGCGATGGACAACCATTTTGGGGGCGCCGTTTTCTCACTCCATTATAATAATAACCGTCTGCGTGCCACGCTCGGCGGAGCTGCTAATCGCTATTGGGGAGACCATTTCGGAAAGGTGCTTTGGGTGAAAAACTACGTGGGCAACCTCGACCCCAATGCGGATTACTATCGCAACGATGCCCGTAAGGACGATGCCAACATCTATGCTCGTGCGGAGTATCTGCTGTTGCCTTCGCTCACAGCCTATGCTGATGCGCAATATCGCCATATCCGTTACGTCATTGACGGCACAAATGACAAGTATAACTCATGGGCGGGCGACGGCATGCAACGCCTTGACCTCGATGAGCGTTTCAATTTCTTCAATCCGAAGTTTGGTTTGAACTGGCAACCTACGAAACAGTGGCGTCTCTTTGCCTCGGTGGCGAGAGCACATAAGGAACCCACGCGCAACAATTACACCGACGGTTATCTCACAGAGCATCCCCGCGCAGAGCGTCTTACCGACTACGAACTCGGAGCCACGTATACCGCAAAGCATTGGCATTTAGGGGCAAACCTTTACTGGATGGATTATAAGAATCAGTTGGTGCTCACGGGCGCACTCAATGAAATTGGCGAGCCCGTTTCGGCCAACGTTCCCAAGAGTTATCGTGCGGGAGTGGAACTCCAGGGAGGCGTCTCCTTACCCTGCGGTTTGGAATGGACGGGTAATCTCACCTTATCCCAAAACCGCATTAAGGATTTCAAGGAAACTATCTACGGTTACGACGAGGCGTGGAATTCTCTCCCTGCCACAGAAATCAATCACGGCGAAACGCACATTGCCTTCTCGCCCGACGTCATTGCAAACAGCAAGTTGGCGTATACTCTTAAGGGTTGGCGTGCGGAACTCCAAACGCAATACGTGGGTGAGCAATACATGAGCAACGCTGACATTGATGCGCACAAATTGGATGCTTACTGCGTGAGCAATCTCGACCTCAGTTACACCTTCTCGCCGAAGCGCTACGCGAAAAGCCTTTGCATTGGCGTAACGGTCTATAACGTGTTCAACGAAAAGTATGAAAACAACGGTTGGGCCTCATCCGAATATTTGGGCACGCCTAACAACCGTGTGAATTATACAGGCTATGCCGCACAAGCGGGAACAAACTTCTTGGCACACTTGTCTGTGATGTTCTAAACTATAGTAGTTTGGCTATTTCTGTAAAAAATAGGCTACGATATAGGAGTTGACCCTAAGTTTCATTTCATACCCCCTCACCGCAAAGCGGTCCCCTCCCCCTATCTTAAGGGGAGAGGTTGGTTTGACACTTCCGTTAAAACAACTCAACAGGTGTTAAACTTCGTGCTTTTACTCAGTGTAAAAGTATAGGGA